>CAXAIH010000278.1:0-3013 GCA_963968755.1 uncultured Flavobacteriales bacterium | reverse complement strand
CAGATTTACAGTCTGTCCTCGTTGACCGCTTGAGTATCTCCCCAGCTTAGAATTTTTTCATTCAAAGAACGTGAGCCGATGGAGGGATTCGAACCCCCGACATGCTGATTACAAATCAGCTGCTCTGGCCAACTGAGCTACATCGGCACTTATTTCCATACAGGAATAAGGCCCCAAAAAGGCTTGCAAATGTATAAAAGATTATCATGGCAAACCAAACTCACCTAGTCTCTTTTTTTTCTACCCCATGATGATGAGGAAAAAGGACTTAGTTGGATGGTTAAAAATCAAGCATGACCATGCTTTGACTTGTACTTGCGTACTTGACGTCGGAGTGCTTCAATAGCGGTGTCGGTGGCCTCTTCAAAGGACTTGCACTGACGCTTGGCGAACAATTCATTTCCGCGAAGGGAAAGTCTGATCTCAGCAACTTTATTTTCATGATTGCTCCCATTATCTAGACGTAAAAAAACTTCTCCTTCCAAAATTCCGTTATAAAAATGATTCAACTTGTCAACTCGACCTTGAACAAAGTCAACCAATTTACTATCTGCGTCAAAATGGATGGAGTGGATTTTTACTTGCATACTTCTCTGATTTTATGCTCTAGGATGAGCTAGTTGATAAGCGGATTTTAATTTCTCAAACGAATTGTGTGTGTACACTTCCGTCGCGCTGAGATTTGCATGACCAAGGATTTCCTTAATCGCATTAATGTCTGCCCCCTTGTTTAATAGGTGGGTCGCGAAAGAATGCCTTAAAACGTGTGGACTCTTTTTCTGTTGTGTGGAAACCATACCAATAAATGTCTTCACTTTACGGTACACGAACTTTGCATAAAGTGGCTTGCCGTTATCCAGCACTAAAAGGTACGGGGAATGGAATTGAAGGTTTCGCTTTTCACCCAAGTATTCCTTAACTGACGATACTAAGGCTTTTGTCATGGGCACAAGGCGCGTCTTGTTCCCCTTTCCAGTCACTCTCATATGTAACTCGGAGAGGTCAACGTCTGATTCCTTCAGGCCAATCAATTCAGATAAGCGCATCCCCGTGTTATATAGAATGTCAAAAAGCAATTGATCTCGCTTTCCTGAAAAGCCAGTAGAAAATGAAACTTGGTCTAGCAGAAAGTCCAGCTTGGACTCTTCGACATATTTTGGAAGACGCTTTTCTTTTTTCAGAGCGCTCAATCTTTGACACGGATTCTGAAGGATCAGCTCCTTAGAATGCAAAAACTTGAAATAACTTTTAAGTGAGGACAGCTTTCGGTTGATGCTGCTTGCCGTTAGGTTCTGCTCAGAAAGATGAGCCAACCATGAACGAACCATCGAATGCACAACTTCAGAAGCGTGCTCGATTTCGTAATCTTCTAATAAGTAAGTTGAAAACTGCTGGAGGTCTAGAGCATAGGATCGAACGGTATGCTCCGAATACCTTTTCTCTTTAAGTAAGTAGTCTTGAAATAACTTAAAATCCATCAACAATCTTTGGAACCTCTAAATATAGCGGATTCCAAAGAGGATGTCAAGTGAATTAGTTATTACCGTGCATCTTACCTACGTAGATCGCCTTTAGGATCTCCTCACGTCGCTTTACAGAAGGCTTTGTAAACTTCTTGCGCTCTCTTAATTGGCGCATCACACCTGTACGTTCGAACTTTTTCTTGTACTTCTTAATCGCACGATCGATGTTCTCTCCTTCTTTAACTGAAATTACCAGCATCTTTTTTTCTTTGAATAAGGGCCGCAAAAGTAGGACTATTCTATTTGCCAGTCAAGTTTATTGAAGAATTTCGCGAGCGATGACCAACTTTTGTATTTCAGAGGTTCCTTCTCCAATCGTGCAAAGCTTCGAATCTCTGTAGAATTTCTCGGCAGGGAAGTCTTTGGTGTATCCATATCCACCGAAAATTTGTACTGCTTCCGTGCTCACACGAACGCAAACTTCAGAAGCGTAAAACTTCGCATAGGAAGATTCTTTGGTCATCTTCTGACCGCGGTTCTTCATATCAGCCGCCTGGAATGTCAAAAGTTCAGCAGCCTCAATCTCCGTAGCCAAATCAGCAAGCTTAAAGGCGATTCCTTGGAAGGATGAAATAGGCTTATTAAATTGATGACGCTCCTTTGAGTATTGCAAGGCAGCTTCATAAGCGCCTTTTGCAATTCCGAGAGAAAGTGCCGCAATCGATATTCGGCCACCATCCAAAACTTTCATGGACTGGATGAAGCCTTCACCAACTTTTCCCAAAACATTGGCTTTTGGAACTCTACAATCATCAAAAATCATCTCAGTTGTTTCCGATGCACGCATTCCGAGTTTGTTCTCTTTCTTCCCAGCAGAAAAACCTAGAGTTCCTCTTTCAACAACAATAGAAGTCATACCATGAGAATCTCCCTTTTCACCAGTTCTGACGATAACAACGGCCACGTCTCCCGATTTCCCGTGCGTGATAAAATTCTTTGAACCATTGATGATGAAGTCATCCCCATCTTCTACTGCAGTGGTTAACATACCTCCGGCATCAGATCCCGTGTTCTGCTCGGTAAGTCCCCAAGCCGCAAGGTGCTCTCCGCTCGCTAATTTAGGAAGCCATCGTTGCTTTTGTTCTTCCGTACCAAACTGTAAAATATGTCCAGTTCCCAAGGAGTTGTGTGCCGCAACGCTTAATCCTATTGAGCCACAAACTTTTCCAATCTCAGTTAATACAGTCACGTATTCTAAGTAGCCCATTCCGGAACCGCCGTAGGCCTCTGGCACAAGAACACCCATCAATCCCAACTCTCCGAATTTTGAGAAAAGTGGCCGCGGAAATTCTTGGCTCTCATCCCAATCCATGATATGAGGTCGTACTTCTTTTTCACAGAAATCGCTCACCATTTGAGCAATCATCTTTTGATTCTCTGTCGATTCGAAATTCATAACTACTCTTTGTAAGGAGTCAAACAATGAATGTTACTGGAATCTTTCCGTCCCCTCTGCAAACCTTCCAAAAAGCTTAAATGAACGCGTACAC
>CAXAIH010000277.1:0-3015 GCA_963968755.1 uncultured Flavobacteriales bacterium | reverse complement strand
CTTCTTAGCTGGCTTTCTCGGAGAACTGATTTCAAGAAATTCTCCAGACCGAAACACTTACCAGCTCAAGGAGAAATTGGGCTTCGACACCTCAGAGTAGCACTTCGAAGGTTCCCATTTCTTCTTTTCAGAAGGTTTTACACTTTCGAGCAAATACTAAAACCAACTGCACATGTACTTTATCAAACTAAAACCCATAGCCAAAATGGCCATTGCTGCGCTCACCTTTGTGAGTTGCAAAGACGCTCCAGAAGCTGATTTCAGCTTTAGCGTCAGTGGAAACGACGTAGATTTTACCAAAACTAGTTCCGGCGACCCAGAAACCTTTAGCTGGGATTTTGGAGACGGTGAAACAAGCACTATCCAGAATATAGGACATACCTATGCTGCCTCAGGAGATTATACCGTCACCTTAGAAGTAGCAATCAGCAAAGGAAAGGACCGCCACTCTGAAACTGTAACGGTTGAAGGTGCTGGAACCGATCTTACCAACTATCCAGATATTCCTGGAGCTGATGGAATGTGTGTGGCAACAAACACATCAACTTGGCAGAACGGAGGCTTTTTTCCCATTAAGATTAAAGTGGGCTCAGGCATCGCTTTCTTCAACAGCGGAGGCAACACGGTTTCTGCAGGAAGCGTAAGCGTTGATGGAAATGAAGCCAGCATCGTAGGTGACAACATCTAACTCTATCAAGATTTAACTGGACAGCCTTTGAATTCGCCCATCAAATGAGGGATTTTAGGAGGACATGGATTAGAGCCCTTCACCATTGATGCAACTGCAAGCTTTCCTTCGGTTGCTGAAATCTCCTCTGGAGATATTGACAGCGGCACCGACTGCACCTTAGACTTGGATAGTTCAATAAGCGGAGCTGATTCAGCGTTCATCTTAATTGTTGGAGCTGACAACGATTTCAAAACAACCGTTGCCACTGGCTTTGGGTCTTACCAAATTTCAGCGAGCGACCTCAGCAACCTGGGAGCTTCGGATTACGGAACGATTCTGATTTCAGCCTATAACTTCACAACACTAGAAGTTGATGGAAAAGACATCTACTTCGTGAACCAATCATCTGTTTCTAAAACAGTAAAGGTTGGGTAAGTATATTGAAGTCTAAGGCACAAACCCTCTTTCGGTTCGCTGAAAGGGGTTTTTTATTTGAAGAAAAATCCGGGAAGCGCCATACGTTCATCTTTCTTGAGAAGGCCAAGTAGAATTTGTGCTTTGAGAAAGCCGAAGCCATAGCTGAAGAATTGAACAGCAGCAGCCCAAACAGCGAGTAGAGCAATGAGTACAGATTTCTCGCGGAGCAGGGCGCCGAGTAAAATCAATAAAAAATAAAATCCATACACGCCCAAGAGGTATGGAAAGAAAGGAGCTATTCCGATGGATGTGATAAAACCAAGGGAAAACAGCAGTGGCAGCCAATAAGTGAACCGAGCCGTCCCTTTGTGCCATTTATTTAAAATAACCCGCACAACACCAAATTTGTAGATCTGCTTTGAAAACTTTTGCCAATCGATGCGTCGCTTATGAAAGACATGGGCTTTCTCGATGAGAGCAGTATCGAATCCCACTGCCCAAATACGAAAGGTCAGGTCTGGATCTTCGCCTGGATGTATCTTGCCATATCCACCCACTTTTTCAAACACCTCACGACTGATGCCCATATTGAAGCTGCGTGGTTGAAATTTCCCCAATTGCTCTCCTCCACCCCGTATTCCTCCAGTGGTGATCGCAGAAGTCATGACAAAATTGATTGCCTTTTGTACAGAACTGAAAGAAGCATGAGCAGCATCAGGACCTCCAAAACTTCCAATCGGATTCTTTTCAAGGAAAGAATCTACCTCCGCTAAATAATTTTCCGGAATCAAACAATCAGAATCGAAGATGATGAAGTAGTCGGCACGTGCTCGCTCCATTCCATAATTCCTACTCGGACCTGGTCCCGAGTTTTCTTTGAAGAAATACTGAATGTCGATTCGGTCTGAATAGGACTCGCACA
Organism: uncultured Flavobacteriales bacterium; assembly: GCA_963968755.1. Taxonomy (GTDB): domain Bacteria; phylum Bacteroidota; class Bacteroidia; order Flavobacteriales_G; family Salibacteraceae; genus UBA4419. The sequence goes on along the minus strand of CAXAIH010000277.1, from coordinate 1,006 downwards.
CTTCCTTGCAAGGAACGGACGAGCCATCTTCCACTATGAGCAATTCAAAATCTTTGACCTGTTGTTCCGCCAAGGAAGCCAATAATTCTTCCACCTCGTCGGGGCGATTGAAGACGGGAACAATCAGACTGTATTTCGGTTTTTTATTCACCTTGGCAAAACTAATTTAAAAGCCGTCGAACAAAAATGTAAACAGGGCGTTCCTTGTTGCATAGAGCAATTGGGCAGTTGGTGATTGCGATTCGGGGGGTTATCTTTTAAAGATGCTCCCCGATCCTTTTTAGGTCTATCCAAATTTAATGTCCATACTTTATCTTCATTTAATCTTCATATGAAATCGCGAAGAGGATAGTGGTCTAGCCTGATATTTTGCCTTAATTTGAGCCAAAGCAAAGCCATGGCCATCCACATTTCATCCGCCTTCGACTCTGGAAACATTGAAGTCGTTGCTGCCGATCAAACCTCTGACATTCAAGTCAAAATTCGAAAAGACACCAACAGCGACTTCCTTCAGTGGTTTCATTTTAAAGTTTCTGGCGTTCGAGAGAAAGACTTAGGAATCCGTATTCTCAATGCAGCTGAAACAAGTTATCCAGAGGGATGGAAAAACTATCGTGTTTGTGTCAGCTACGACCGCCATCATTGGTTCCGAACAGATAGTACCTACGAAAAAGGTGAGCTCGTAATTAAGCACTACTCAGAGCACGACTCCATATACTTCGCTTACTTCACTCCTTATTCTTACGAAGCACATCAAGATTTAATTGCAGCCTGTCAAACTTCAGGGCTGGCAGAACACGAGGTTATTGGAACAACGGTTCAAGGTCGAGACATGGACCTCATCACTTTGGGTGAGCAGATGTTTGATGAATTGAAAGTTTGGGTTATTGCCCGCCAGCATCCGGGAGAGAGCATGGCCGAATGGTTCATGGAAGGTTTCTTGGCCCGACTTCTTGATCCAGATGATCCAGTGGGCCGCAAACTTGTCGAACAAGCCGTATTCTAC
>CAXAIH010000276.1:0-3030 GCA_963968755.1 uncultured Flavobacteriales bacterium | reverse complement strand
CTATAGTGGTTTTTTCAGGTGCTGGAATGTCCGCCGAAAGTGGTATAAATACTTTCCGTGATGACGATGGACTTTGGGAAAATCATAGGATTGAAGATGTGGCCACTCCAGAAGCCTGGGAAAGAAATAAGGAATTGGTCTTAGAATTCTACAATCAACGACGACGCCAAGTGACTCAAGCGAGCCCCAATCGAGGACATGAATTGGTAGCGAAACTTGAATAATTCTATCGGGTTTTAGTGATTACACAAAACATCGATGACGTTCACGAACGCGCTGGCTCAACAGATGTTCTGCATCTTCATGGTGAAATTCGATTGTCGCGACCTTGTCTTGGTCATCAGATTTACCCAGTTCTAGGCTCAGAATTGACCCTAGGAGATCGATGTCCGAAAGGTGGGCACTTGCGGCCTCATGTAGTTTGGTTTGGCGAGGAGGTTCCAATGATGTTTCCCGCATTAGAACGAGCAGCGCAGGCTGATATATTTATTACCATTGGTTCTTCCTTGAGCGTGTACCCAGCAGCTGGTTTAATCCATCAATCACCGGTCGATAGCAAACAGTTTTTGATTGACCCAAACGAGAACCTGGATGTTCCAGAACGCGTACACTTTCTCAATCAGAAAGCTGGAGAAGGGATGGAAAGCCTCTATGGGCTACTCAAAATCTCTAGCGAAGAGTAATCTTGTGAGAGCTTCTATGCTGCCCAGCAGTAACTTCCATTAGGTAAAGTCCTTTCGGAAACTGACTAAGGTCCATATCGGAATTGGTGCTTTCAAACACCAAAATTCCGGTGATGTCAAATACCATAGCAGACTCAAAATTCTCAGTTACAACGCTAAGCATACCATTCGAAGGGTTTGGCTGAATGGAAACTTTGTGTTGAGCAGAAGTTCTGTTGTTTAGCGAGGAAGGCGTGGTGCGTATTCTATAAACAAGTCTCGCCTTGTCAGTTGGGTCTGAAGAATTCTCAACTTCAATAACGAACAAGCCATCCCTGATGGTATCTCCTGCTAACACTTCAATCGAAAATGTTTTCACCTGACCGGAGTTTGCAAAGCACGAATCTACCATTGGGTATGCTTTGTTCCCAAAGCAATCCTTGCAATCACACATTTCAATGAAGGAGTAATGCGGCTTGATATCGTCTTGAATAAGGGTCCAGTGATACTGGATCTCATTCGGGTTCAGCACATTTATGAGAGCCTTCACCTGCTGTTGAGGTTCAAGGTTTAGATATGCGGTGTCTTTTGATGTAGATAATTGAGCCGAAGCAGCGTTGAATAAACCCAGGCCAATCAATAAAAAGAAAAATCGTGTCATGCTTTTTACTTTGAGTCAAAGATAATCGAATGTCACCCTGAATGTCGTCTATGCGAGCTTCGAATTTGTCAGACGGTCAACAAAGGCATCAAACTGTTCATCTCAGGGAGTCGAATTTTTTATTTTTGTACGCTAGGCACAACTATTGGATTGGAGTCGAAAACACACCTCATGAAAAAGCTCACATTTTTTATTGCCATTGTTCTTATCACCTTAAGCTCGGCTTTCGTGCCTGATGGACGTCAATTACCAGGGGTAGGAATTCAAGATATCGATGGCTCCCCATTTAACACCTCGGAAATTGAAAACGATGGAAAGCCCATTATCATCAGTTTCTGGGCAACTTGGTGTAGCCCTTGCAAACGAGAACTAAATGCCATCGCTGACGAATACGACGACTGGGTAGACGAAACGGGAGTTAAGCTCATTGCTGTTTCTATTGATGATTCCAGAAATGTTAAGAAAGTAAAGCCCTATATAAACGGCCAGTCGTGGGATTATCAAGTATTACTCGATCCAAATGGAGATTTTAAACGAGCGATGAGCGTGAACAACGTTCCCCATACCTTTCTTCTCAATGGAGATAAAGAAATTGTTTGGCAACACAATTCATATTCGCCAGGCGATGAAGAAGAGCTGTACGAGTTGGTAGAGAAATTGGCTGCTGGCGAATCCATAGACTAAATTATGAGGCAACTTATTGGCCTGTGCCTCGCTGTGTTTTTGGCACAGACTGCTCTTGGGCAGAAAGCAGAGAAGAAAGAGCAGAAAGGTGAATTACATGGGAATTTTGACATTCAATCTCAATATTACAATGTTGACTCGGCCATTGGAGCCCCTCCGGTAGATGAGCGCGTGCGAATGAATGCCTTTGGTAATTTGATCTACACCAAAGGGAAATTCACAGCCGGAATCCGGTTCGAGAGTTACCAAAATGCGATTCTCGGTTTCAATGACTTGTACCGCGGAAATGGGATCCCTTATCGTTTCTTCAGCTACGAGATGGAAGATGTGGAAATCACTGTCGGGAATTTTTACGAGCAGTTTGGAAACGGACAAGTTTTGCGCTCATACGAAGAGCGAGGCTTAGGTGTGGATAATGTATTCGATGGAGTACGAGTTAAGTATACGCCCTATAAAGGCATTCAATTCAAAGGACTCATTGCCACGCAGCGTTGGTACTTTGAGCAATCTCCAGGAATTGTACGTGGGTTTGACGCAGACTTCCGCATGAATGATTTCATCAAACCTCTTAGTGAGGCTAAGGCAAAGATTACACTTGGTGGAAGTGCTGTAAGCAAATACCAACAAGACGAGAATACTCGATTCACCTTGCCCGAAAACGTGTTGGCATTGAGCGGACGTGGTAACCTCAATTGGAAAGATTTCAGTTTGAGCGGTGAGTACACCCACAAATTCAATGACCCTGCTCTTGACAATGGATTCATTTATAAGGACGGCAATACCCTTTTCCTATCAGGCTCATACTCCAAGAAGGGACTTGGGATAAATGTTTCTGCAAAACATACAGACAATATGTTCTTCAGATCAGATCGAGACAACAACTCCGTCTTCAACGATATGATGATCAATTACCTTCCCGCTCTAACTCGGCAGCATACCTACAATCTTGCCGCTACCCTATATCCATACGCCACGCAGCCTAGGGGGGCGGCTCCACTTCCGCCCGATCGGCTGTCTACAGTG
>CAXAIH010000275.1:0-3040 GCA_963968755.1 uncultured Flavobacteriales bacterium | reverse complement strand
CCTGTAGATGTATATCTCAAGGCCAAGTCACGATCCATATTCTCATCTAGTAAATTCTTGAATGACTTCTCTTCCAAGCTCGACTTATAAGCTAAGCCAACTTCCTCCCTCTCTCCAGAGATCCGCTTGTAGTATTCCTGAAAGAAAGGCAAAAGCTCTGCACAGAGTTCACTTCGCCTCTGATGAATCGGCTCACCATGTTCTAAAAGCGCTTTGTCCCAAACTGATATGGAATCCGCATCGAAATGACGTTCAGCAGCAAAATATTTCAGCAAAGCATTGCGCTGCATCAGACTTCGATTGTACTGCACCAAGTGTCCCAAAAATCTGGAGTCGAACTGGGATAGGATACCATCGAGGTACTTGCGTCGTTCAGAACTGCCATCAGAAATGAGATTCACATCTGTTGGGGAAACCAAAACCAAGGGAAGCAATCCGATGTGTTCAACCAATTTATCGTAATCCTTTTTGTTGCGGCGAACGACCTTCTTCTGTCCTTTCCGAATGGAGATAGAAATTCGCTCTGTCTTGGTATTCAATTTATAAAGCCCCTTAACCATGGCGTTCTTTTGACCATGTCGGACAGAGTGTGCATCCGTAGGATTCAAGAAGCTTTTACAGAAAGAGAGATAATAAATGGCATCCATCAAATTGGTTTTACCGCTGCCATTTAAGCCTGTGAAACAATTGATTTTATTGCTAAAATCAAGTTTTGTGGCCTCTATATTTTTGAACTCAAGGAGCTCTATCGACTGTAAATACACCTAATGAATTTGGTCACAAATAAAGCGGATTCATGCCTTCACAAAAATCACTGTTTAAAAGTTGCACACGAGTAGTCTTTTAGGGGAATTCGGGACTACTAAAAAACCTATATTTGCAGCCGTTTAGCAAGAGCTCATGGCAAAATCGAAGAAAGACGAAGACGAGGTAATCGTCGACGTTGGAGGTGCAATCTCCAAGTTTGAGTTGTTTATTGAAGAACATCAAAAGCCCGTTTACGTTGGCCTGGGCAGCATTATCGCAACAGTTGCTCTATACTTTGCCTATACCCTTTTGTACATCGCTCCCCTCGAAAAAGAGGCTTCCGGAGAGATGTGGAGAGCTGAAGCATACTTCGAGCAAGATTCCATTCAGAAGGCACTTGAAGGTGATGGTAACTATTATGGCTTTCTTGATGTCATTGAGGAATACGGAATGACGAAGGCCGGTAACCTTGCCAACTATTACGTTGGCTTGTGTTATATCAAACTCGGTGAATACGATGCAGCCATCGATTACCTAGAAGATTTCACATCCGAAGACATCCTAGTAAACTCAGTAGCAAAAGGAGCTCTTGGTGATTCATACATGGAAGTTGGCGATGTCGACCTAGCGATCTCCAGTTACAAAGCAGCAGCATTCGACAACGAAAACGAATTTACGAGTCCAATCTATATGAAGAAGGCGGCATTGCTGCTTGAAAGCGTAGAGGACTTCAGCGAAGCTCTTGACTTGTACAAGCGAATCCAAACCGATTACGATAAGAGTGCTGAAGCTCGAACGATAGAAAAATATATCTCTCGAAGTGAAGGAATGCTCGAATAAGCAGTCTTTTTTACCTTAGAGCCTATGGCCACGGTAAATCTTTCCAATTACGACCCCACTAAAGTTCCAGACGGAAGAGATATGTCCTTAGGGATAGTCGTTTCTGAGTGGAACGAAGACATCACTTCAAACCTTTTGAAGGGCTGCGTAGACACCCTTCTAAAGCACGGTGTTGAAGAAGAGTCTATTAAACTTCGATACGTTCCAGGCAGCTTCGAGTTGCCGCTAGGCGCTCAGTGGATGGCTCAAGGCAGACAGGTAGATGCCATAATTTGCATCGGCTCCGTTATTCGAGGTGAAACAGCTCACTTCGACTTTGTATGTCAGAGCTGTGCCCAAGGGGTTAAAGAGGTTGGTTTAAGAATGAATCTGCCCGTCATCTTTGGTGTTCTCACCGACGACAATAAAGAACAAGCCATTGCTCGTTCCGGAGGTAAGTTGGGCAACAAAGGCGATGAAGCGGCCATCACCGCCATCAAAATGGTTGCGCTCAGAGAGAGCTTCTAAGAAGCGTAGTTAGCTCCCCCTCACCTCCAAAAAATCAGAATAGTTCTATTCCAATCTGGGCTCGGCCTTTGGTTATCTTCGCGTGAGCTCAGATAATATGTCCTTCGAAGATTCCCTCAACACTCCCTGGCGCAGAATTGCAACTGCCATCTACGATCCATCCAAGGACTCGAAACTGTACGGAACAGTAGACCTCGACATTACAAAAATTGAGGAGTACATCCAACGCAAACGACGAGAAGGTGTTAAAGTAACCTACACCACCGTTTTTGCCTCGCTCATGTCCAGGAGCATTGCCTTCGACGTCCCAGAATTCAACGCATACGTGGTTCGAGGTAAAGTGCGCCCAAGGGAGAATGTGAATGTAATGGTCTCTGTCCTTCTTGAAAAGACAAGCGAAATGACTTCCATTATGGTAGAATCTGCTCACTCCAAACCAATGGAGCAGATTGTTACTGAAATGAGAAAAGGCATTCTTGAATCTCGAAGTGGTCAGGAAAACGCGACCATGCAACAAAAAGATCACTTGAGCAGCCTGCCATGGCCTCTCAGAAAATGGGCTTTTTCTCTTCTCAAACATGTTTTTGTCCGCTGGGGTTTTCAGTGGAAGAAGAGAGGGCTTGATCGAAACTCCTTCGGATCTTTCATTCTCTCGAACATAGGCTCTCTTGGTCTCGACCATGGCTATCCCGCCCTCTTTCCGCTCTCAAACCTCGCGCTCGTTGTGCTTATGGGTAATATTGCCAAGAAGCCGGTTGTCATCAACGATGAGATTGTGATTCGAAAATTCATTACCGTATCTGCCTGCCTAGATCATCGAATGGTGGATGGTGTGCATGCTGGGAAAATGTTTCGCTCCCTAAAGCAACGCATCAACAGAATAGATGAACTGGATCAGGTTCCGACCGAAGAATTGAAGAACTACCCTTTTAACTGAGATGTATTG
>CAXAIH010000274.1:0-3046 GCA_963968755.1 uncultured Flavobacteriales bacterium | reverse complement strand
GTGGTTCCTCCTAAAGGCCACAATCCGCAATTGTTTCCCGCAGTACTAGTGTTTGAGATCGTGCGAAAAATGAAGTCGTTGATTTAATCGTTTTGGGAACAGTCTGCTGTAGGTTCACAGTATACTTGGGCGTTAAGCTGCCCCAAAAGGAATAAGGAACCAAGAAGTCCCAAAAGCTTTTTAATCATCATGGTTGTGATTGGAGATCCAAATTTAGCATTCTCACCTTCCCAATGAACGCGGCGCACCAGCATTTAGTTGTTGGTGTTATTTAAAGGTTCAACGACCTTCTGCGTATTTTTTCTGCGGTGAGAAGTTTGAGCTCTTTGCCCATCTGGCCTGAGATAGAAGTATTTTCTTCAGCTCTTCGAATTAGGTAGGGCAGGGTAGATTTTACCGGGCCGTAAGGCAAGTATTTGGAAACGTTGTAGCCAATGTTGGCCAATATGAAGCTGAAGTTGTCGCTCATGCCATAGAGTTGCGAGAAGAATACGTTCGGGTGCGATTTTTCCAAACCTGCAGTAGCCAAATTGGAGCTCAAGTGCTGGCAGCTTCCTGCATTGTGTGTTCCCGCACAAAACTCAATGTGATCGATGTTGTCAACCACCCAGTCTAGAGCTGCATTGTAATCTCGATCTGTGGCTTCCTTGTTCGGCTGTATTGGATCCGTATAGTTCTTCTCTTTAGCGCGCTCGCGTTCCTTCTCCATATAAGCACCGCGCACCAATTTCACACCTAGCACTATTCCCGCTGATTTAGATCTCTCGCTCAAGTCTTTGAGGTAAGCCAATCTATCGTGGCGGTATAGCTGAACTGTCGTAAATACAATAGCACGTTTTGTATTGTACTTCCACATCATTTCCTCGGCCACTTCATCGATGGTGTCTTGAATCCAACTGTCTTCTGCGTCGATGTATATTTTCACACCTTCCTGGAAGGCCTTCTGGCAAATTTGATCTACACGTTCATGAAAGCGCGCATATTCTTTACGCTCGTCTTCGCTAAGCTCTGCCTTTGCATTTGTTTTCTCAAGAAGGTTAAAGCGCGCCAATCCTGTAAGCTTCATACAGGTGGTGGGGTCTTGAGCGTTTTTTTTGGCATTTACAATGAGCTGCAAGAGTTCCAATTGAGTTGCATCCAGAGCTTCTACGGATTCTTGACCTTCTACAGAATAATCTAGAATGGCCTCTATACCATTTGCTTTTAGATGCTCGAAGGGTTCTGTGCAATCCACAATGGTTTCTCCTCCGCAGAATTGACGAAAAATGGTCTTTCGAATAATGCCCTGAATGGGAAGGCCTAGTTTGAGCGCAAGCAGGGTGAGCTGTGTTCCAAGTTTCACGATGAAAGGCTTGCCCATCATCTTGAACATGAAAATCGAGAAGTTTAAGTCGCCCTTGCTTTTGGACTTAAAGGCTATTTCTGTGTTGTTGAAGTTGATCTCTTCAGCCATGCTTCAAATTAAGTACGATTTCGCCAACTATTTCTTGATGATATTCAGAACTACGCCAAATAAAACCAATCCAATTCCCGCTATGGTCCAAATGTTTGGGATAAAGTCGAAAATGAAAATGTCAAAACCCAAAGCGAAGAAGATTCCGATGTACTTCAAACTCGCCACCTTATTCGCTTTGTCGGCCTGCCAAGCGCGCGTCATATACACCTGAGCGATCTGGGTGAACAAACCCATCAGCAAGAGTAGAATCCAATCTCCCGGACGAGGAGGGATGTAATTAAAATAGGTGAGTACCGCCATGGCTGGAATGGCCACCAACGGGAAATACATTACGATGACCACAGGATGATCCGTGTCTTTTAACTTCCTAATCATATTGTAGGCCAGGGCCGCAAAAATGGAGGATATAATTCCTGCGGTGAGATAGAGGTAACTTAATTCTGAATTGAAGCCTTTTATGATTCCAATTCCAATAAAAGCTAAGGCAAAGAAGAACCACTGCTGCTTTTTCATGGGTTCTTTTAAAATCCAAATGGCGAAAAGGGCAGTGAAAATAGGGGAGAGGTACTGAATCGTGGTAGCCGTTGAAATGGGCAACTTTTGAAGTGTGAAGAAGAATAGGCTAAGGGCCGTGGTTCCGAATACGCCGCGCAGGATTAAGATCTTCTTGTTGTTTCCAAAGGGCGGGACCCTGACACTCTTCAAATAGGTGAAGCTCACAATCAAGGAAAAGATGGAGCGAAAGAGGACCAATTCCGCGGTCGGTAAGTGAATCAGGAATTTCACGCACAGCTGCATAAAGGAAAAACCCACAGCTGAAATCATCATATAACCGACCGCTTTTTTCAAGGCGGCAAAGCTAGGATTCTAGGTTCAGGAAGCTCGTCTTCAAAACCTTATGTTGAGAAGATCGAGGCAACTATTTTAAAGATGTTCGTGTAAGTAAAAACACACTCCAATCATTATGAAAAAAAGACTCTACTTCCTATTTCTAACTCTCCTACCATTTATAGGTTTCGCTCAAACCGATGTAGGCATTGTGAACCTTAAAGTTGTCTTGCCTCATGAAGTGCTCGATGGCTAGTCCTTACAAGCAGGCGATACCATCGAACAGATACAGTTCGAGATCATGAATTATATGTCAGCTCTATTACTATGGCCGACTTGCCGAACGGACAAAACACCTTACATGTGAGTTACAATGGTCAGACGAAGATTGTAAACGTGCCTTTGCTGGGAAGCATCAGTGCGCAAGGTGTTCGTCAGGAAAAAGTGCCTGAAGATTTCTCCACCTTGAAGTTGTTGCCAGCTTTTCCAAGCACAGGTGGAGCCATTGAAGTCTGTGTGAAAACGGTGAATACAGGTGACCCTGATGCCACCAACAATGAAAGCTGCATTAGCATAAACGGCAGTGGAAGCACCGACTTAAAACAAGTGACTTAAGCGTCAAAAACGCTCTTTAGAGTTCACGGAAACACACTCATTCAGCAAACGGATGTGCAGATTGAGAGCATCAGCTTAATGGATCTTACGGGACGAATCGTATTTGCAACAAAGGAGCGAATGACTTCACAATCTTCGATTCAACTT
>CAXAIH010000273.1:0-3070 GCA_963968755.1 uncultured Flavobacteriales bacterium | reverse complement strand
ACGGAGATACTTGGGTGAAGCACACTGTTCTCGACTTCCCAATCGATAAGTACATTGTTGATACTGGAATCGACGTTGATGGTGACAATGTTCCTGATACGGTAGAAACTTCTGACAACTCAGGTGCTGTTCTTATTGACAACAATGGTAAAGTACACACATGGTTCGGTCGTATGCGTCGTTTGGATGCTGACCTTACAGATGGAAACACTTCTTTCTTCCCTGTAACCAACGGATTGCTTTATTGGAACGAAGACATGCCTTCTAACGGTTATTACAACTTAACTGGAGCACTTGACCTGAACGGAAACGGAGCACTAGAGGTTGTAGGTAATTCTACGAACGGAATTGGAACATACTACCTTTCATTAGCTTCCATGCCTTCAGCTGGTGTAGATGCCAACAACGATGTCTACTTAACCTATTCAGCTCACATGGAGACTTTGAACGATGGAACTCAAAACTATCGTCACGTCTACGGAATGAAAACGGATGACGGCGGATGTACATGGTACCAGCCAACTGACCTTTCGAACAACGGTGTTGGATTTGAAGAATGCGTTTTCCCTGCTTTGGCACGTGACGTTGATTCAAGATTACGTGTCATCTTCCAAGAAGATGTTTCTCCAGGACTCGCCGTGCGAGGAGATGAAGATCCTGACGGAACGAACGAAATCGTTTACACTGACATTGCAACTTCTAGCATGTCATCAACGGCCTTTAGTTGCCCAATCGCAATCGATGGCATCGAAGACCTTTGCCCAGGTGACACACTTACACTAAACACGATTTGTGGAACTGGCTGGAATTGGAAGAACAGTGGCGGCGCAAGTATCGGTTCAGCTCAGAGCGTGGATATTACAAGCTCAGGTACCTATACCGTTGATGTAACAACAGCTTGCGGTGTTGAAACTATAGACTTCGAAATCGTTCCTCCAGCTCCTGGAGCAGGTGCAGGTCCAAATTTTACTTTGGCTTCTGCATACCCTGAGGTATGTGTTGGAGATACAGTAATGATCAGCGCTAACGGTGCTCTTACTGGTGGAAGTGGTGGTTACAACTGGGGAACTGGTTTTACTACTTCAAACACCTTTGAAGCTGTTGGTCCAGGTACTTACACGGTAACTGTTACAAACTGTGTTGGAGACAATACAGTTGATTCAATCAACATTGGGACAATTACTGGAGTTACTGCGAGCATCGTAGGTGATCCGTTCATCTGCCCAGGTGGAAACACTGTAGTTGAGGCAAATGACGTAAGCAACGCTATCTACTCGTGGGATGACGGTTCTACAACAGTAGGTGCATTGCGTACCTTGAGCATCAACGCCACTGGAACCTTCAACGTAACTGTAAGTGCTTGTGGATTTAGTGATGTTGCTTCTATCAATGTACAAGTTGAGCCAACCCCAACTGCTTCAGTAAATGCATTAGGATCAGTTGAAATTTGTGAAGGTGGTTTGGTTTCATTGGCTGCTGTTACAAACGTTGATTCGATTCTTTGGAGTAATGGCCTTGATGCCTTGAACATTCCATTAACTCAGGCCACACAATCTGGGGACTACTACTTTACAGCTTACAACAAGTGTGGTGATCAAGCATTGTCGGATACTGTGACAGTTACGATCAACGCTAAGCCAGCTGCACCAACCATTACATTGGCTTCAGGGGTATTTACTTCTAGTGTTGCTACAAACATTCAGTGGTATGTAAACGGAAACCCAATCTCAGGTCAAACAGCTCAGAACTACATCCCACCAGCATCAGCTGCAGGAAGTTCTGTTACTGCTAAGGTGATTGATCCTACTACAAGTTGTGAGTCTGAATTTTCAAACTCAGTGTTGATTCCACTTGGACTTAACGAAGCATTAGAAGCTGAAGGATTGAACTTGTTCCCTAACCCGAACTCAGGAAGCTTCACATTAGGTGTAGAGCGCGCAGGCGACTACAACCTTGAAGTGACCAACGTATTGGGTGAGAAGGTTCTTGTAAAGGATATCCGATCACAAGGAGGTGAAAGCTTCGACTTCAACTTAAACGCTCATGCTAAAGGTGTGTACATCGTAAACCTTCGAGGAGAAGGATTCGAGCACAGCATCCGCACGATGGTTGAGTAAGATTTTTTAACGACAACGAAAGCCCTTTCATGAAAATGAAGGGGCTTTTTTTATGGCCAAATTTTCAGCGAGCAGCTTGAGCCAACATAATGCCAGCAGCCACCGATACGTTGAGAGACGCTATGTCACCGCTCATAGGAATTTGAGCGAGGTGGGTAGATATTTTGAGTACTTGTGGTCCGATGCCCTGATCTTCTGAGCCCATGATGAGGACGCTCGACAAGGACCAATCCACTTCCGTGTACTTAAGTTGACCTTTCTCGGTACAGGCAACCAGCTGAAGTCCTGAGTTCTTCATGAACTCCAAAGCCTTGAACAAGTCGTTGGCGCGGCAAACCTTAATTTTGAAGAGCGCACCAGCGGAGGTCTTTATAGCATCTTCATTCACCGCTGCACTTCCTTTTGAGGGAACCACAATGAGGTCAACGCCAAAGCATTCGGAACTCCGAGCAATGGCTCCAAAGTTCCTTACATCTGTTATGCCGTCCAAGGCCAATACGAGCAGGCGCTTGCCGCTTTCAATGCCTTTAACTACTTCTTCTTCGAAATTGTAATATGAAATGCGCGACACGAGGGCCAAGGCTCCCTGATGGTTTTTATCGCCCAGGCTATTGAGCTTCTCTTTCGGAACGCGCACCAAGGGAATGTTGAGCTTGCGAGCTGCCGCGAGGAGCTCTACGCTTAACTCATTCTTCAAGTTCTTGAGGAGGTAGATCTTTTCAATTTCAGTATTGGAAGAGATGGCTTCCAGTACGGCTCGGATGCCATAGATGCGTTTGCTGCCTTTGGACATATTATAAGTTATAAGCTCTTCCTGCTCTCCATTCGTCAACCGCTCGATACCAAGGGTTCTTGTAAATAGGGGAGCGGTTTAAAACGAAATGATTGTTGGTGAAAGGGTTGTTCAACTTTACAAAGACAAAGTTGAGAGAAAGTTGGTTGCTCTCCTCACC
>CAXAIH010000272.1:0-3073 GCA_963968755.1 uncultured Flavobacteriales bacterium | reverse complement strand
CACACTGCGGTTGAATTGTCCAAGCTTGCATCTCTCAACTCGAAAGGCTAATTTGAAAGCTCAAACTGCCCTTTGAAAGCCTACGTCCTAGCCCTCTTATTCTTTTTAATTACTTCGATTTCTTCCACTCAAGCTGCACTTGTGAATGAGGTGCAAAAAGACATGATGTCCAAACGTTTAAACTTCAGCTTCTCATCTCCCGACTTCCAACTAATTTGAGAAGTATCGTTGTTGATGATTTTCAACTTGATCACTCCCGTTTTTTTCTCTCCGTTCATGTCGGTAACGCAGCCTTTCTGCCAATTGGTGGTAGTCATCGTCTTCTTCCCGCTTACAGATGTCCCTGCAATTTGGTACTGCGCTGCGGCGCTTAATCCGAATACTACAAAGCATACGATCATTAAAATTCTTGTTGTTCTCATCATTTTAAGTAGATTTTCACGCATTTAATAATAGGAGCGGACTTTGAACCAAATATTTAAGTACCTCATTTCTTGTTTGCTGCTCATATCTATAAATTCACCGCTCTCTGCTCAGCGTGTGAAGAACAAAGATTTGCGGGATCTTACCTTCAGCGTGCTCGACGGGGAAAGTGTGTTCATGTCGAAAGCCGAGACGTTCCCTGTTCCGTTGATCTTGATGTCAAGATCTTGAGCCTTACCCTTCAGCAGGATATCGCCAGTTCCTGAAATCTCACAATCCAATTCTTCAGCAAGCGCATTCATTTCAATTTGACCGCTTCCATTAATGCTTAGCTCAAGTTCCTTGGCGAGCACTTGATTCATTCCGAAAAAACTGACGGCTCCCTCTAAGGTCACTTCCTCCAATCTAGGCGTGATGATGTCAATGCGTATACCTTCTTCAGAATCGAGGCAGCCTTCAGACTCAATTTTTAGTTCGCCATCCTTTGAATTGACTTCAATGAGGTCAAGAAGATTTTCTTCTGCTTTGAGCACAACAAGCGAATTGCTTCGATTTTCATCTACCCAATATGAGACCTGTGCGGCGATAGAGATTTCCAATTCAGAAGCAGGGTTTAATTCTAATTCACGCTCCCCAACGCTCCCAACACCTTCTTCACAAGACCAGAAATTACAGGATGAAATTCCTGCGCCTAGGCCTAAAAGTAGGGATAGAGTACATATTCGTGAAGTGGAAATGGAATGGTTTTGATTTTCTGCAGAATGACTTGGCATGATGGGATATTGTATTCTGCCAAGGTAATTACATGTGCATTACTGCATATCCATGATCTTCTTTCGGTTGGCTTTTAGCCCTAAATGAACTATTCCAGGGAACAATCTACTCCCTAATCGTACAAACCAACCTTGAGCAGAAGAGTAGCCGTAGAAACGATTCTTTCGCATTTGAGTTATGATTCGTCCGACAGTCTTTGAAAGTGGATTTGCCTTGACGTCTGCCCGTTTTTCGAGCACCCCCATGCTGCCGTCCGCTTTGTAAATGGTTTTTTTTGGGTCGTTTTCGGTAAAGCCTGGAAAATTGACACCCACGAATATCTTGTCGTCGTGCAATTCAATGCGAAGTGACTCCGCCAAAGCGGTAACCGCTCTTTTCGATGCGCTGTAGGCAGTGTAGGAGGGAAGGCCAATCATTCCTGCTACTGAGGAAATGAAAAGGATGCCACCTTTTGTTTTGCGTAGATGCGGTATGGCATAATGAGCGAGGTAGATGGAGCCTAAAACGTTGATGCCAAAAATTCGTTCGTATACTTCACCATGAGTATGTTCCAGTTTTCCTCCACCCGACATGCCGGCGTTGTTTATCAGCCAATCCAATTGACCATAGGCGTCAATAACTTCTTCCATCATACGCTTACTTTCAGCATAGGATGAAACGTCTCCTGAGATGGAAATCAGTTCTACTCCAGCACCTTGAAGTTCCTTTGCGGCCAACTTTAGTTTTTCCTCATTCCGCCCGTTCAAAACAAGCTTAGCACCCTGTTTACCTAATTCAAGTGCAACGGCCTTTCCAATTCCTTGGGATGACCCACTGATGAAGACTACCTTGTCTTTAAACTCACTCATTTCTTATTGTAATAGTCCTGTTCTACGAACCAACGGTGGTGGTCCTCAATGGCGATGCGAGCTGAAGTTTGCGGCATCTTCAATTCCTCTTGAGCTTTCTTGGAGGTGAAGTAATTGGTGTCGCAAGAAATAAGTGCCATTTCACGACTAACGCTCGGACGGAAACCAAATATTTTAGAAAGGAAGGACATCAAGCTTCCAAAGAATATGGTTGCCCAGGTTGGAACGGCCTTGTTCGGCGCCTTTACATCAACAATCTCAGCCATCAAGCCGAAGAGTTCTTTATAGTCCATGTTTTCGCCGGAAAGGATATAGCTTTCACCAATTCTCCCCATTTCCAGACCGTTGGCAATGGCCACGCAGCAATCCTTCACATGCACAACGTTCCGCCCTCCAGGAGAGTAGCCAGGAGCTTTTTGGTGGTAAATGCCAATAAGCATTTCTCCAGGACCTGGTTTGGAATCGTGTTCGCCCATCATAAATGTAGGGTTCACTATAATGGCCGGAAGTCGTCCGGCTTTCGCTTCTGCCTCAACAAATTGATGGACCTCATACTTAGAGTCCATATAATCCAATCCGTATTTAGCCGCGGCATACGGACGCGTTTCATCGCCAGGAGAATCTTTAGTTCCTGGACCGAATGAGTTCGCAGTTCCAACATAAACCAAACGCTTAATCTTGTTTTCTTGAACCGCCTTAACCACGTTTTTAGTGCCATCTATGTTAACCCTTCGAACAATTTCTTTTCGGGGTGGCCAAATGTCTGTATTGGCGGCTGTATGGATAACAGCATCACAATTTTTTGTACTGTTAATTAAGGACTGAGGATCCAAAAGATCACCGAAACACTTCTCGTCAATAAACTCTTCAATATGCTCGTGTGTACGGTTTTTTTGAAGGAAGGCGACCACTTCGTGTCCTCTGGATTTTAACTCTCGCAGAAGGTTACTGCCTAGAAATCCATCTGCACCTGTAATGAATACTCTCATCTAATAAACTGAGCCCAAATATAGTTCTAGGAATGCTGG
>CAXAIH010000271.1:0-3100 GCA_963968755.1 uncultured Flavobacteriales bacterium | reverse complement strand
GTGTTAAACAGCTTCGAAACTTACAGGTTTTTAAAAGCGGAGTTCCCATAACCGGCGACTCCATCCACCTCGGGGAAGATAAATTTCTGACTCTTGGCTTTTTAAGGAGCGATTCTGAGCAGAACCCATTCAATGGATTCAACATTCAAGTAAATAAGGGAGGTATCATCAATAAGTATTCTGAGGATGCCGTTCTGTATGCTCTCGAAATGAAATGGACTCGAAATGAACGGAGCTACGAAATAAAAACAAGAGCATTCAAGCTCAAGGAAAGTCAAGTAAAAACTGCCGAGATTTTGTCTTATGAGTCCATTCAGCAGAGCTTTCCAGAAATATATGGTGTTGGAAACTATTCGCCTGCGAAGGAAGAAGGGGAAGAGCGCATGGCTCAATCATGGCAATTGAAGGCCTACCTCACAACCTTTGATCAACTCATGGTCAATCACATTGGTCAATTAGCACATGTGGCTGAGCTTTTTGATGTGACAAATTTTGATCATCAAGACTTTAGAACCTACTATTCCCAACTATTAGATTCATCTATTCCCGGATCGGAAGAGCTCTTAAAGAAAAAGCTTGCCCCCTTAAGTGACCTACAAGCTCAATTGTCGAGCTTGAGCAAGGGAAGGCTGCTTGATGAAAACGAGGGCAATAGGAAGGCGGAACTCGAAGATGACATTCGTCGTAAAAAGGAATGTGTTGATGAACTGCTTGAGCTTCGTCTCAAAAAGTATCAGGGAATGACAAAAAAGGAAATCTCAAAATCAGGCGATGTTGAGAATAGAAGGATTATCACTCTATTAGGTAAATGGGTAGCTTCAGAAAATAAAGCAGAAACCTCCAAGTTGGAAAAAGAAATACGTCCTATACTCCATGCTGAACTAATGCAGGATAACAATTACGTTGACATGGAGAAAGTCGACATGGATCGACTGATGAAAGGCTTTGACGAGCCAGTGGATCGTAAAAATCGCCTGTTGAGTCATATGTTGGCGCGTTTCGGGGAGCGGTTTACTACCGATTTCCATCTTAAGTTTAGCAGTGTATTGGAGGGTGAGTCAGAGGGTTTTATCGAGCGCCGTTTGTTACAGTTAAAATCAATGTTTTTAAAAGATATTGGACGAATCAATAGATTTCGATCGAAGGGACTCAACTATTTAAACTCTGATTTTAAGTCCCTCGCCGACATTCCGCTTAAACGCAAAGTCAATCTTTTGTTGAACATCAATCATTCATGGAATGAGCGACTCAAGTCAACACAGCGCCTGAAACAAGTTAAGGTCACGCTGCTTACAGGTGAGAGCATCGAAAGCTCTGAAGATTCCAAGGGCATACTCAATGAAGTGAAAGGAAGAGAAGTCAATCGCCCGACATTCGTTGTCAATAGCCCCTCTTATTATCGATACTTGTTCAAGTATGGACTCCGAGAGGAGAACTATCGAATTGAGAAAGAGGGCAAAGTCTTTTCGGTTTATTTCCACCCACCAAATACCAAGAGCTATTCGAAAATAGTTGAGGCTGCCACCAGCGATGAGGCACATCAAAAGCTTATAAAGGTTCTCAATTTTCTCAAGGAAGCCAACGAACAAAATGAGGGTTTTCATTTGGTTGAACACGTTGTGCTTCGACCTATGGGAAGCGACGAGTGCTACTTTGATATAAAAGGACCTGGAGATGTGAATCTGTTTCGCAGTGTTAAGGCCGACAAAGAAGAGGTGCAAAATCTAGAGGCGCACAACACATTGGTTCTGTCTGCTTACCCAAACAACTACTCAGTTTTGCGTAATACGGATGATAACTTTGTAGTTGCAATCAAATCACCAATTGGCAAGGAATTGGCAAAATCCATCGAGAGTTTTGAGGATGAGAAGAGAGCGAATGATTTTGTGGACCTATGTGTGAAGTTTTTCAGAGATTCCACCAACAAGCTCGACGACCTCTTTCATCTCGACTCACATGTGAGCTTTCATGGTGAAATTCTGGACGACTTTGGTTCTTCCATGTATATAACTGTGAAGGATGAAGAAATAGATGTGCAAGAACAGCGCATGAGTAATTTGAGACTGCTGCTCCTTGAGCCTTCAAATTACTCTGTTCATGCGGTCAAACGAAAGTCAATTTGGAACGTTCAAGTCAAGGATCAAGAAGAAAATGCTTTGATGGTTTCTCAAAAGACCTTTGATGAGAAAGAGCAAGCCCAAGAATTCCTAGAACATTCCCTGACCTACTTGAGGTCGAGCATTGAAGAAGGTAATTTTAAAAACTTGCTTCGTTACCAGCGGCTAAATAGCAGAAGTGCAGAAGAGTACAACCATCTACTGAGCGTAGTTTTTCCAAATTGGACTTCACGTTTTGATAATCAAGAATTCCTGCAAATTTTAAAACAAACGCTCTATTATAGCGCTCCTGCGCATCTGAGTATTAGAATGGTTGGCTTGTCTTTTTCAGAGATGAAAGACTTTGAAAATCACTACTTCGAATACTTGAAGTTGGTTTCGAAACCGAGTGTTGATACTGCAGATCGATCGTTAGAACTGTCGAACTACATTCTAAACATCTTAATGAATAAGTCAATTTGAGATGGACTCATTGAAGAACTTAGGTAAGGAGAGCGGATGGCGAGAGTGGGATGTTTTCCCAGGTCTTCGTCCTTTTCAACCTTCAGATTTTGAGTTTTTCAGTGGGAGGGAGAAGCAGAAATATCAGATTTTAAAAAATATTGGCGATGCCAATTTCATTGCCATTGTTGGCGCAAAAGGAATTGGCAAAACCTCCTTCCTTAATGCTGTAGTCATTCCTGAGCTTGAAAAAGGCTTCGTGGTAAAAGGGCAGTCGAATTGGAAAATCGCCTCCATGAGGCCAGGTCGGGACCCTATTGGTGCTCTAGCGAGTGCACTTGCTCTCATTCCCTCTAAAAGTCTTGACGTCCAGAGTGGCGTCGACCCAAATCTGAGCGATCAGTTTGAGGCCATACTTCGGGATAGTAAAATGGGTGTGATCGAAATCCTTGAACAGCAAGGCTTTCTAGAAGATTCGCATCTGCTTACCCATGTAGATCAGTTGGATGATTTGGTTCTTCATGATGCGCACGACTCTAGTG
>CAXAIH010000270.1:0-3100 GCA_963968755.1 uncultured Flavobacteriales bacterium | reverse complement strand
ACGGGAGTTACGGGCCAAGATGGCGCCTACCTCACCGAGTTTTTATTGAAAAAGGGATACACGGTTCATGGTGTTAAACGACGCTCTTCGATGTTCAATACCGATCGTATCGATCACCTTTATCAAGACCAACATGAAGAGAATGTGAAGCTCTTCTTGCACTACGGTGATTTGACGGATTCAACCAATTTGATCCGCATCATTCAAGAAACGCAGCCAGACGAAATCTACAACCTTGCAGCACAATCGCACGTGATGGTGTCCTTCGAAACACCAGAGTACACGGCAAATTCTGATGCACTTGGAACCCTTAGAATTCTTGAAGCTATTCGAATTCTTAAGATGGAAAAGAAGGTGAAGTTCTATCAAGCTTCAACTTCGGAGCTTTATGGAAAGGTTCAAGAAATCCCCCAAAAAGAGACAACGCCTTTTTACCCAAGAAGTCCATATGGCGTAGCTAAGCTGTACGGCTTTTGGATCGTAAAGAACTATCGCGAGGCCTATGGTATTTATGCCTGTAATGGGATCTTGTTCAACCATGAAAGTCCAATTCGTGGGGAAACTTTTGTTACCAGGAAAATTACCAGAGCTGTGGCGCGAATTCACCTTGGCCTTCAGAAGAAGCTCTTTGTAGGGAATCTACACTCCAAAAGAGATTGGGGTCATGCGCGTGACTACATCGAAGGGATGTATTTGATGTTGCAACAAGAGACAGCCGATGACTATGTGTTGGCTACAGGCGAAACACATTCGGTAAAAGAGTTTATTGAAAAAGCATTTTCTCAAATTGAGGTAGAACTCAGATGGGAAGGTGAAGGAATCAATGAGAAGGGAATTCGGGTCGACACTTCAGGGGTAGTTGTAGAAGTGGATGCAAAGTATTTCCGACCATCTGAGGTTGATTTGCTGGTAGGTGATTATTCCAAGGCTAAGAAAGAATTGGGTTGGGAGCCAACCTACAAGTTTGAGGAGTTGGTGAAAGAAATGGTTCGAGAGGATGTGAAGTTGTTCGAACGCGATCAGTACTTGAAAGAGGGAGGCCACAACACGCTTAATTACCATGAATAAATCAGACAAGATTTACATCGCGGGTCATCGCGGCATGGTTGGTTCAGCTATTGGACGTACTCTTCTGTTGGAGGGTTTTACCAACATTGTTAGTCGTCGTTCAGCCGATCTTGATCTCAGAAATCAGTCAGAAGTAGCCGCCTTCTTTGAGCAGGAAAAGCCGAAGTATGTTGTGCTAGCTGCCGCTAAAGTGGGTGGAATTCAAGCCAACAACGTGTACCGCGCTGAGTTCCTGTACGACAATCTAATGATCGAGAGCAACATCATCCACCAGGCTTATGTGCACGGTGTCGAGAAGCTTCTCTTTTTAGGTTCTTCCTGCATTTATCCGAAGATGGCAACCCAGCCGCTTAAAGAGGAATATTTGCTCACCAACACCTTGGAGCCTACGAATGAGCCTTACGCCATTGCCAAGATTGCAGGCATCAAAATGTGCGAGGCCTACCGCGATCAATATGGCTGCAATTTCATTTCGGCGATGCCAACAAATTTGTACGGCCCGAACGACAATTACGACCTGAACAACAGTCATGTATTACCTGCGCTTCTCCGAAAATTTCATTCGGCTAAGGTGAATGGGGATGACGAAGTAGAAGTGTGGGGAAGTGGTTCACCCATGCGTGAATTCTTGCACGTGGAAGATTTGGCTGAAGCCTGTGTTTATCTTTTAAAAAACTACAACGGAAAACAGTTTGTGAACATTGGCACAGGGGCCGATGTGACGATAAAAGAGCTCGCTGAGACCATCAAAGAAATTGTTGGTTTTAAGGGTGAGCTTGTTTGGAATACGGAAAAGTCCGATGGCACGCCACGAAAGTTGATGGACGTGAGCAAGATGCATGAGATGGGCTGGAAACACAAAATTGAGTTGCGTGAAGGCATTCAACGTGTGTACGATGAAGTGCAGCATATGGACTTTGCCTAGCTTGATGCGAAGCCATCTTGTTCTTGCACTGATCCTTTTATGCGGTCTGGGTTTGAGCGCCCAAGAGCTCGACGTTCCCCAGTATAGGAGCTATTTTCCCGAAATTGAAAAGGCGCTCACCCGAAGGACAGACAAACACCTCAGTTTTCAAGGTGTTTCTTACAAGGATTTGGGGCTCACCTCTGATAGATTAAGGAGAGAGGTTAAATGGTTGTCAAGGAAACTATTTATTGAGAGCCTCATTCGAATTGACAGTGGAGATTTTCACTTGAGCATTGATCCTCTGCTCAATTTGGAATTAGGTCAAGATTCAAGGGATACCTCGAGCCAGCGATTGTATACAAATACAAGAGGTATTCTCATTAGAGGTGAGATTGGTGACCGCATCGCATTTCAAAGCTCCTTCCGAGAAAACCAATCTTTCTTCGGACCTTTCTTGCGTCGTTACACAAATGAGTTTGGACTAGTACCAGGTTCAGGTGGCGTAAAGCCCTTCAAGACGACCGGCTTCGATTATGCCATGGCTTCAGGCTATGTGAAACTCAACATTACGAATTGGCTCAACGTATGGGCTGGCCATGGAAAACATTTCATTGGCTCGGGTTATCGATCTTTTCTTCTCTCAGACAATGCCTTCAACTACCCTTATCTAAGGGCGGAATTGAATCTGTTCAAGGGGAAGGTTCGCTATCAATACATGTCTGCTTCTCTCCGGCAGTTGGAACGATTGCCAGCTACGAAGTCCACCGAAGCTCAATTTAGAAAACACCTCTTGAGCACCAATTATTTGAGTTTCAAACCCAGTAAGTCCTTTGAACTTGCACTCTTCGAATCTGTTTCTTGGCAGCGTTGGGACCAAGGATCCCTTGCCTTAAATTATTCAGCCTTCCTTCCAGTCATTGGACTCAACTCTGCAAGTCAGATGTCTAACAACCGAAGCCGAAGCCATCTTGGAATGAACGCTCTCTTCATTCCTCTCGACGGACTTGCTTTCTACGGACAAGTTTCCAGATTAGTAGGAGGGCATATGTCCTATCAGGCTGGCGTGAAAATGGCCGGTTGGCCAGTGGAACAATTGATCAGTCGAATTGAATGGAACCATGGGGG
>CAXAIH010000269.1:0-3144 GCA_963968755.1 uncultured Flavobacteriales bacterium | reverse complement strand
TGACAGACATATACCGCGATAAGCCGTTGGCCCCAGTGCCTCTTGGAATGAACTCCGACTTGCCATTCAAGTCCATATTGAAGTCTTGCAAATTGATGCTGAAATTGTTCGGACGATCGGTGTCATTGTTGATGGTGACTTTTGTGCTCTTGCTTTCTCCCGGTGCTACGGACAGATGAATATGTGCGGGAGAAACTGCGACTCCTGCACCTTTAGGCGCTCGAGGTGACGAATTTAAGTTTGAAAAGACCTCGGAAAGAAGCAAATCTGATGAATTAGACTCTCCTCCAAAAGATGTGAGCGCAATGAGAGAGGCTATAAAAAGGGCAATCGACGTTTTCATTTCGTTTCAGTTGTTCACCCCATTTCTAGAATGTTGTTCTGTACGTGGGTATCATGATAAAAGGGTGCAAAAGTAGAATATTTTTTTGGAAATAACCATTATTTATAAGCGCAGGAATACGATGAAAGGTCTGTTAATACTAGGTTTTGAGCGAAATACTTTTTCAGTGAAGTAGCTTTTTATGGCACTCACAGAGGCTCCATAATTTCCTGAAGCGTTTGAAGAGCTCATATCAATTCAGCTCATTTGTTCAGTCTCTATCTACTAGTCAAAAATGACTGGGCATTTCAGAAGCCGAAAGTTATCTTTGGCACCCTAATTTGTTTACTGTGAATCTCGTAGAAGAGCTTAAGTGGAGAAACATGCTTCAGGACACCACGCCTGGAACCGAAGAACAATTGCAGAAGGAAATGACCTCTGCGTACATCGGATTCGATCCAACCGCCGATAGTCTGCACATCGGCAATATGGTTCCCATCATGCTACTTACTTTACTGCAAAGAGCTGGTCATAAACCTATCGTATTGGTTGGGGGCGCTACGGGCCGTGTAGGAGATCCTTCCGGGAAGAAATTGGAGCGCAAACTTTTGTCTTACGATGAGATACAACACAATCTCGATAGCCAAAAAGCTCAACTTGAGCGCTTCCTAGATTTTGAGAATGGAGCTAACAAGGCAGAGTTGGTCAACAACTACGATTGGTTCAAGGACATGAATTTCCTCGATTTTATTCGGGATGTAGGAAAGCATATTTCAGTGAACTACATGATGGCCAAGGATTCTGTCAAGAGCCGCTTAGAACAAGGAATATCATTCACTGAATTCTCTTATCAGCTGGTTCAAGGCTATGATTTTTACCATTTGTTCCAGAACAACAACTGCCTACTTCAAATGGGAGGAAGCGATCAGTGGGGAAACATCACTACAGGTACAGAGCTGATTCGCAGGATGACGGGCAAGGAAGCACATGCCTTAACAGCCCAATTACTCACCAAATCTGACGGTTCTAAATTCGGGAAGTCAGAAGGAGGCAATGTGTGGTTGGACGCCGAGAAAACCTCTCCCTATAAGTTTTACCAATACTGGCTCAACATCGCCGATGAAGATGCCTTGAAGTGCATCCGCTTTTTCTCTTTAAGGGAGCATGCCAAAATTGAAGCCATTGAAAAACAACATGCAGAAGCTCCGCATACGAGAAGCTTACAAAAAGCTTTAGCAGACGAGATGTGCATTCGCGTTCATTCCGAGGAAGACTTGGAAAGAGCCAAACAAGCATCGAATATCCTTTTTGGAAAGAGCACTTCTGATGACCTAAAGGCATTGGACTCAACTCAATTTCTTGAGGTGTTTGATGGTGTCCCGCAAGCCAAGGTGCAAGCATCCGCCTTAAGCGAGGGTTTAGAAGCGCTTTTTGTGAAGAGCGGATTTCTTGGGAGCAATTCCGAGCTTCGGCGAGCTCTCAAGGAGACCTCATTGAGCATAAACAAAAGTAAGATCAAAGAGGGAGAGGCTTTTTCGGGCTCCGACCTACTAAACGATCAATATTTGCTTCTTCAGCGAGGAAAGAAGTCCTACTTCATTCTGAATTTTAGTTGAGTACTGCATCTGATCCGTTTCGCCTTCCTAGCCCTGTACAGGAGATAACCCATTCGCTTTTTTTGGAGAATGGCCTTGAAGTTTTTATCAAGCGCGACGATCTTATTCATCCAATTGTATCGGGAAACAAGTGGCGCAAACTGAAGTATAACCTGGTAGGTTTTCAAGCTTCTTCCAAAACAGGAATTCTGACAGTGGGCGGTCCTTATTCCAATCATTTGGTGGCCGCTGCTGAAGTTTGTTTTCAAAAACAAATCCCGCTAAAAGCCATCATAAGAGGCGAAGAAGTCTCGAACCTAAGCTTGGATTATTGCCGAGAAAAGGGAATGCAATGCGAGTTTGTTTCTAGAGCTGTTTACAGAGAAATCAGGGAAATTGGGCTTTCGGAACATTTGCTTCAGACCTATGCCGACGATTACTTCATTCCTGAAGGAGGTTCAAACCTAGAAGGTATACATGGCTGCCAGGAAATACTCGAAGAAACTAAAGACAATTACGATTGCATTTTTTGCCCAATAGGAAGCGGTACAACAATCTGTGGTTTAATCTCAGGACCAAAGCGGGGCCTAATTGTAGGTGTATCGGTAATGAAGCACGAGCAGATATCGGAAGATCTCAAAGAGCAGTTGCTGGAGCATCATTTATCAGAAAAAAACCCGTGGTACGTGCTAAAGGATGCGCATTGCGGAGGCTTTGCAAAGGTGACGCCTGAACTGATGGATTTCACGAAGTCTTTTAAAATCGAGACGGGCATCCAACTCGACTATATCTATACAGCCAAGATGATGTTGGCCTTCTTCAAAATGATTCGGAACAATCTAATTTTAAAGGGCAGCAAGGTCTTACTCATCCATACCGGAGGTCTGCAAGGCAACGCTTCTATTGAAGCCGCATTCAACTAACAGGATTCTGTTTACAATTGAAGGCTTTATACCAAGTCACAGGCTCCACTGAACGTAAATTCGTTTGATGCGATATCCTTTCCTTCTCGTTCTTGTCTTTTTCTCAACTTTTGCTTTTGGGGCGAATTTGACACGGGAGGATTACATTGAACGATATAAGGAGGTGGCCATCTCTGAAATGAAACTCTACGGAATTCCTGCCAGCATTACCTTGGCTCAAGGCTTCCTTGAAAGCAGCAACGGAAACAGTATGCTCGCCACAAAAGCAAACCATCATCTTGGAATTAAGTGTCATTCTTCTTGG
>CAXAIH010000268.1:0-3150 GCA_963968755.1 uncultured Flavobacteriales bacterium | reverse complement strand
TGGAACCGAAGAACTACACTCTTCCTAATGATCGAAAACTATATTGGACTTATGACGGCACGTAAGATTCTAAAATTCTCCTTTTGGACGATCATGCTTTTTGTGGTCTTGCCGATTTCCTTGCTAGGATATTTCTTGATTGAAACGGATGCACCCGTAATTCATGGCAAGGTGTATTCACAAATCAAATACAACTTAAGGCAAAAACTGGATGTGTACCAACCTACCACACC
The DNA here is from genome assembly GCA_963968755.1 of uncultured Flavobacteriales bacterium. Classification (GTDB taxonomy): domain Bacteria; phylum Bacteroidota; class Bacteroidia; order Flavobacteriales_G; family Salibacteraceae; genus UBA4419. Next base: position 2,917 of record CAXAIH010000268.1, on the reverse strand, counting down.
CATTTATGACAAAGCACCGGTTCTGGTGTACTTGCACGGTGGATTTTGGGCTATTGGAGCAAAGGAAGCCATTAACAATACACGCTTCAACCTGGCCATAAATGAATTGCGCGAGGCAGGTTTTGCCATTGTAAGCCCCGAGTATACAAAGGCTAAGCAAAATCGATCCCCCTTCCCCTGCTGCATTACAGACGCCTATGAAACCCTCTTATGGATGCAAAACAATTCGGAAGAATACGGATTTGACATGGATCGGATTGGCATCCTTGGAGAATCTGCCGGCGCTCATATTGGTCTCATCGCGGCTTACTCAGATGCCAAGGAGTTTGGAATTGAGGAGGCCATTCCAGAAATAGATTATGTCATCGATGTTTATGGCCCCAATGATCTTCAGAAAATCTACCAGATTGAACTGCTCGACAGTATTAAGACCATTCGAGAACAATTGCCTAAGGAATATCAAGACTATTTGGACCTACCCAAGTTCCTCTTGGGCTTTGACCCCGAATCAGATACGGCAAGGACTCAAATGATTTTAGAAACCTACTCTCCTTACTTGAGAGTTTCTCCTAATGTGCCTCCAACCTGTTTTATTCATGGAGAATTGGACATCATTACTCCAGTTGACCAGTCGATTGCACTTAAAGTAAGACTCGATTCAGCTGGCGTGCAGACGGAACTGCATATTTTAAAGAATGTGAATCACGGCTTTATTGGAGCGAACAAAGAACAAAAGGCGAGCATTCAGAAGTGGGTGGTTGATTTTGTCTTCAAGAATACTCCTGAACTAAAGGTTGAAGAGGGAAATGAGAATTGAGAATGGAGATGTGGGAATTGATAAGGATACGTTCTAAACCACATTTTTTTGCTAGAATCTCTTGGCTATAGAGCCTTCTCCTCCACTTCGTTCTTGTAATCAAATTGAAGATCTTCATGAAGAGCCGAAATCCCTTTGATGAGAAGATTGTATTGCCGATCGTAAATTCCTATAAGTACGGGATTCCCTGTGTGCCGAGGAGATAATTCTTTGAGTTGAATCAGAAAGTGAATCAAGAGCTTTACCTCTGTTTCTTTTTGTCCACTGTAGCGAGCATATTTCTTTAAGTTTCTTAGAATCTTGCGGACGCTTTTCTTGATGTAGTAATAATTAAGTCGGTTGATCTCCTCGAATTGTAGGTCCATATCTTCCTTAATCCGAAGAACATAGTCACTTTCATTGTGCGCGTCGAAGAGCAAATAGGAAAGCAACTCTTTGTTGTCTTTCTTGAAGCGTGCCAAGCGCAGGCAGTATTCTTTCAGTTCTGATTCCGAGAGATGCTCTAGCTCTTTTCGAATGGCCGGGATTCCTTGAATTTCCATCTTCTGTTTGGCTTAGAACTATTGAATAAAATACCAAGCCCGACTTATCTTGCCGTCTTGGACTTGATAAACACCCATACTTTCAGCTGATAAACGCCCGTTTTCGCCCTGCCAGCTTACCTCTTCCTTGAAACTGATGGTATTTCCTACAACGGTATAATTCAGAATCTCTGATTTTACCTCTTTTACGTTTTCAAAGTAACCGCGCATATCGCTTACGAAGGCATCACGACCCTCACTTTGTTTGATCAGGCTGTTCGCGTCAATGTAGGCGTAAACGAAATCATCTGTAACGTTCTGCCCCATCTTCTCGATATCTGCAGCATTGAATGCCTTTACTTGCATCTTGAGCAAACCTAAAGCAGAACTCGGATCTCCAATGCAGGATTCATGTCTCGTGTCGAGTAGACTGAGTACTTTCCATTCTCCATACTTCTTAATCATCTGAAAACCGTCCGAGCCGCAATGGTGGAACTCATTCCCTAGGTAGAACTCGTAATCCATCCACACTTGAGCTACTTGCCCGTCCAAATCGATTTTTATATTGGAAATACGCTCATCCCAAACTTCGTCATGCGGACTAGCTATACCTACCAACCATTTGTTGACACTGCCCTTTTTTAAAACTGGAACACCTTCTTTATTTGTGGAGTTTGATAGCATTGTCGCTTTCCGATATAAGTACTTGGAAACCTTAGCACTATCTCCTTCTCTCATTCCATCGAAGATTCGATTAACGCTCTTGAGAATCATTTCTTCGTCTGTATAGTTCTGGGAGAATCCACTGAGCGTGACGAGCTGAGTGAATATGATTAGAATGGTGCTCTTCATTGTTTCTGGCTGATTTCGATTTCAATATTGCCTTGCTTCAAATCTGATAAACTTTTCGCTAGCTTTCGTGTTCTTCAAACAAACAAAGGAAAATGAGATACGCCTACGTCTTAATCGCCATTTTAATTAGTCAATTCTCTTTATCCCAGCAAACTGGTGAAATTTTTGGATTAGAATTTCGAACTGGGGAACTCAGGCTTGCTAAGGTGAATCCAGTTAACGGAGGCTTAAATGTTGTTTCCTCGAGCCCTTCAAGTGCTGATCAATTTGGTTCTGGAATCAGCGATTTAGACCCAGTCAATAAAAAATATTTTTACCAACCGTGGATTTAGCTGTTTCAATCTCAATGCCTTTGGCATATCGAAAGTGATGATCACCGGAATTTACGGAGAACTCAATCTGCTCTCCTTTAACAGAAAGATGCACGATAACTATGTCTAGGCTCCCATTTCCATCTAAATCGCCATAGTCCATATCAACGCTGCTCGCATGAGCAGGTTTAACGCCAATAGAAAGCCCGGTATCCTCATGAAAAGGAATTTGTGTTTGAAGATCAAATTAGCTAAACAGAGCGAGTGTTAGACAGGTAAAAAGCTTCATGGGTGCCGATTGCATGCTCGTAAATGTAAGCTGCTCAAATGAATTTGTCAATTGGAAAAATGGAATACTAAGCCTAGGTACTGTGAAAATCCAAAACTGAAAACGGAATTACGATGTTCTATTGATC
>CAXAIH010000267.1:0-3153 GCA_963968755.1 uncultured Flavobacteriales bacterium | reverse complement strand
AGAATCAGGATTGGGAGAAGCGTATCGAAACCCTTAAGAACCAAGGTTATTCTCGTGTTTGGTGGGAGGATAAACCATCAACATTAGATCAAATTGATCCTGCTGACGATGAGATTGTGTATCTGATTGTAGACCGCTTAATGAATCACCCGGACAGCGACGAATTTTTATCACGGCTGAGCGACTCTGCGGAGATTGCTCTGTATGAAGGACATGGCGAGTGCAGGTTAACCATTGTCAAGGACGAGCTGAAACATCGCGATTTCAACGACCGCTTCGAATTGGATGGGATGACATTCGAGCGTCCAAGTGTGAACTTCTTCAGTTTCAACAATCCTTTTGGAGCCTGCAAAACCTGCGAGGGTTTTGGCAACGTGATTGGAATCGACAAGGATTTGGTCATTCCAAATAAGAACCTGTCGATTTATGAGGACGCCATTGTGTGCTGGAAAGGCGAGAAGATGAGCGCCTACCGAGACGAATTCATAGCGCACGCGGATAAATTCGATTTCCCAATCCACCGTCCTTACTATGAACTTAGCGAGGAACAAAAACAATTGCTCTGGACTGGAAATGAATACTTTACAGGCCTCGACGCCTTCTTTCAATATCTGAAAGAAAAAAGTCACAAGATTCAATATCGCGTCATGCTTTCTCGATATCGAGGCAAAACAATTTGCCAGGATTGTCATGGAACACGCTTGAGAAAGGATGCCTCCTATGTGAAAGTGGATGGTTATTCAATTGTCGACTTTGTTCAGATGCCCATTGGTGAGCTTTTAAAGACCATCAAGGAATTGAAACTGAATGAATACGGCTTAAAAATAGCGCAGCGACTGATCGCGGAAGCTCGAAACCGCTTGGAGTGTTTGGAAGATGTTGGTTTGAGCTATTTGACCCTGAACCGCCTCTCATCGAGCCTTTCTGGAGGTGAAACCCAACGCATCAACCTCGCAACTTCAATAGGAAGTAGCCTGGTAGGTTCCATGTACATTTTGGACGAACCAAGTGTTGGTCTGCACACGCGCGACACTCAAAGACTTATTAAGGTTCTTCGTCGTTTACGCGATTTAGGCAATACCGTAATTGTAGTCGAACACGATGATGAAATTGTTCGTGCAGCTGATTACATCATCGACCTGGGCCCTGAGGCCGGATCACTGGGTGGTGAGCTGGTTTTTGCAGGAACTCAAGAGGATTTACTTTTGGCTCAAGGAAGTCTTACAGCGGATTACATGACCGGAAAAAGGGAGATTGTAGTTCCCGCTAAGAGAAGAGCATGGACTAAGGCCATTAAAGTAATTGGCGCCACAGAGAACAATCTGAAGAACGTCGATGCGGAATTCCCGTTGGGAGTATTAACAGCCGTAACAGGAGTTTCTGGTTCAGGTAAATCCACTTTGGTGGGAAGAATATTGTTTCCTGCGTTAACCAAAATGTTAGGTGGTTATGGCGAACGTACTGGAGAACACACAGCTGTTGATGGAGATATTAAGGCCATCAATCGCATTGAGTTCGTCGATCAAAATCCAATTGGAAAGTCTTCTCGCTCCAATCCCGTAACCTATATCAAAGCCTACGACGAAATTCGTTCACTGTTTGCCTCTTTACCGACGTCAAAAATGAGAGGTTACAAACCTTCTCACTTTTCATTCAATGTCGATGGCGGTCGCTGTGATGTGTGCAAAGGCGAAGGAACAGTAACCATCGAAATGCAGTTTATGGCAGACATCGTTCTGCCTTGCGACAACTGTGGAGGAAAGCGATTTAATGAGGATGTGTTGGAATTGACCTTGAGAGACAAGAACATTTCTGACATTCTAAATATGACCGTTGATGATGCCTATGCATTCTTCTCGGAAGGAGAGAGTAAGCAAGAACAAAAAGTCTCGAAACGACTTGCCCCACTGCAGGAGGTTGGCCTTGGATATGTACACCTCGGACAATCGTCAAATACCTTGAGTGGGGGAGAAGCTCAGCGCATTAAGCTTGCCTTCTATTTGAGTAAAGGGCAAGCAGAGGACGCCGAACGTATCCTATTCATTTTTGATGAGCCCACCACGGGCTTGCATGTTCACGATATTTCCAAATTGCTCAAATCCTTTGACGCACTCCTAAACCTAGGTCATTCGATTGTTGTGATAGAACACAACCTTGATGTGATCAAAAGCGCTGATCATATCATCGACTTAGGACCAGAGGGAGGTGAAGGAGGAGGTCAAATCTTATTTGCAGGAAGTCCTGAAGAACTTATTTCCAGCACGGGCTACACTGCCGAAGCCATGAAAGGAAGGCTCTAATTCCATTTCGAAAATCTTCACTCTTGTGTATATTGCTTCCATTAAAGCAAACTATTATGGCATCAAAGTTTTCCGTACTTCAGGCTGTATTGCAGCGCCGAAGCGAGATGGGTCTCAGTCAAGAGTACATCGCGGAGGAGTTGGATATGAAGTAGAGCAATTATTCGAAGATTGACTCGGGCTACAACAAGGTTAGGTGGGAAGAGCTTGACACCATCTTTGATATACTTGAACTAACAGTTGTTCCGAGGGATACAAGAGAGCGCAAGGAAACCGCCTTTATCATTTATAAGCTTTTCTCCAAAAATGAAAGCATCAACCGCAGCCGTTTGGTGATTCACCTATTAGATGAAATCGTGAAAGAGTATGAGGATGACCTCGATGAGCGCGGGCCGCATAGCTTTCTCACAGATGATGAAGAGGAGAAATAGAAAGACTAGTTTACAATTAGTCTAAGACTCGTAGGTTTTTGATCCTTCTCTTGAAGGTGTAGGAAGTAGATTCCTGTTCCTTGCACATAGATCGTTTTCTGATCGCCCCCAATTTCTTGAAGCTTAAAGGCTACCTCTTGACCCAACGCATTTGAGATCCCAAGTATTTTCCATGAATCCCTGAGCCCTCTTAATGTGAATTCCCCATCAGAAGGATTTGGGAATAGCTCAATGCCATTCCAAGAAATGACGTCTAGCCCAACACTTTCCACACCTATAAAAGAGCTCGAACTATCAGGGCAATTTTTATCCGTATTCACATTGAGTTGCACCGAATAGTTCCCATTGCTATTATAGGTATGTTGAGGTTTTTTCAAGAAGGAGCTACCCCCATCTCCAAATTGCCAGAAGCAATAGAATAG
>CAXAIH010000266.1:0-3155 GCA_963968755.1 uncultured Flavobacteriales bacterium | reverse complement strand
CTTATCTCACTCTTCCGCAAGGTCCCAAGAGCTTTAATCACCAGCCACAGAGATAATCCAGCGAAGATGGTTCCTAAAAAGAAGGGTGCACCAGGGATGAAATATGGTCCTCCTTCTTTCGTGAAAAAGGAAAATATGCTTGTCATCAAGATGGGGCCAATGATGGATGTTAAGGCAATCAAGCTCGTAAGCGCACCTTGAAGTTCTCCTTGCTCGGTATCCGGCACTTGATTCGACATCATACCTTGAATCGTTGGACCAGCTATTCCACCTAGACAATAGGGTATTATTCCTAAGTAAAGCATCCAGCCGCATTCTGAGAAAGCAAAGGTCAACATCCCGACCCCCCAAAGGAGGAAGCCAAGAATTACGGTTCTTCGGTTTCCTAGCGTTTTAACGAACCAACCCACAAGCACGGCCTGCACGAGAACGACCATTATGCCAACGAAGCCCAAGGAGTAACCTACATCAGCTTCTGTCCAATTGAACTTTAACATAGAAAAGAACGTCCAAGTAGATTGAACAGCGTGTCCTGCCAAATGGATGAGGAAGAAGGCTGCGGCAAAGCCAATAAGTAATGGATACTTTTTAATCTTCAGAAATGAGCCTCTCGGATTGGCCTTTCTCCAGTCAAACTTGCGGCGTTTTTCTTGGGGCAATGATTCTGGAAGCACGAAGATGCCGTAGGTCAAATTGAGCAGACTCAAGGCCGCGGCTAGTAAAAATGGTGCCTTCACGCCAAAGGATTCTGCAACTACTCCACCCATGGCTGGCCCGATGATAAAGCCCAAGCCAAAGGCCGCTCCGATCATCCCAAAATTCTTTGCCTTCTCTTCAGGCTTACTGATGTCGGCAACATAGGCGTTTGCAACGGAAAAACTGGCTCCCATTATGCCTGCTAATACTCGACCAACAAACAACCAAAAAATACTGGGAGCAAATGCGTGAAAGATGTAGTCCATTCCTAAGCCAAACAGCGCTATTAGAAGAACTGGCTTCCTGCCAAAGTGATCGCTGAGCTCACCTAAAACAGGTGCGAAAAAAAAGCTCATAATCGAGAATGCGAACAAGAGCCACCCACCGATAAAAGAGGCTTCGCTTAAGTCTCCTTCCATTAAGGATTGGATGAGAGATGGTATGACGGGAATGATGATGCCCAAGCCAATCACATCCACCAAAATGGTGATGAAAATGAAAATTAAGGAGGCGTTTTTACGGGCGCTCATGTAAATGAGTTCTGAATCGATGGCAAGGAGGCAAATGTAGTCAAGAACTCTAGCGAAACCTGTCTGCTCTCCCTTTCCTGAAAACGTAAAAAGGTGCATCTAATCCGACCCCATGCGAAGTCATTTCAATCCACCTCCAATGCGCTCTTTGTTAAAGTTTAAACTTGGCCTAATCGATCACCTTCACACCTTTCCAAAAGGCTACGTAACCTTCTATGTTTTTAGCTAAGGCTGAAGCGCTTGGGTAATACCAGGCAGCGTCTGCATTCGATTTACCTTCTACTTCAACATTATAATAAGAAGCTGTTCCCTTCCATGGACATACGGTATGTGTCGCCGAATCTTTGAAGTAGTCCTGTTTGATGCTCCTGGCGGGGAAATAATGGTTGCCTTCAATGACTACCGTTTCTTCGCTTTCCGCTATAACTTGATCGTTCCAAATTGCTTTCATGATGATTATGTTTGTTCCTTGAAGAAGTTAAATGTCTTCTGGTAAAAATTGTTCAATTCTTCGTAATGATTGGTCAAGCCGTTTACAGTTAGAACAGCTCCCTTCCAGTCTCCATTGAGCCATTTTGCTCGCCCTATTTTGGAAGCATCTGTAAAATCAACTTCACCTTCTCTTTTCCAACCATAGATTTAGTAGTAAGGTTCTGGAATCATAGAATCGGCAACGGCCAAGCCAACTCCAATGCTGCTTCGAACACCATCGGAATCCTCCTCAACCACAAAATATCCACCTGTATCAAAATGGTGCGGCCAAATACGGATTGGGCTCTTCAGATCACTCCACCCCACCAAGTCTCGAAACACACGGTTAGCAGTAGATCGGTTCTCTTTCCATTGATGAACAAGCTTTGCGTCAAATGCTTCGAAAACGGGAAATTGATAGCTCTTGCTATTAGGCAAATCGTAATGCAATGACTTTTCAGCCTTCACATCCAATTTGGCAAGCATCTTCTGCCAACCGTCGTATAGTTGCTCTGGGCTCATTCCAGTAAAGTCAAGCTCAGCTATTCGTTTTTCATCCAAGAAATGATTGAGCTTCCAGCTATCCACCTGTATGGCGAACCAATGTTTTTGCCCATTCAGTTCAACAGCCTGAGCTTTCAACAAGTTGTCGCCCTCGTTCCATCCCAATGTGGTGTGGCTATCGTCGGGTTTTTCCTCAGCAAAATTGATAGCACTTAGCGCTAGAACTTGGGCCGCTTTGTGCACCTGGGCTTCAAACATGAGATAATCACTGTTCATATTTACTCCTGTTTTTGCTTTCGAAAAAGGGAATCAGAGAAGTAGTGTTTGCAATCTAAAAAATGCTCCTCTGTTTTTAAACCTGCTCCTTCCGCAAGAAGATCAATATCCTTCATTGAGTACTTTTTAGACATCTCTGTCCAAATCAACTCATTCGCTTCGAAGTCAACTTGCCAATTGAGTTTTTCGAATGACACCGTTTGTTTCTTCAAACTCACCAAATAGCTCTTCACCTCACCGTTTATTGGACTGTAGTGACAGTAGAAGTCGAATTGATCCAAACTGAAGTCAGCACCTAGTTCACGCTTTGCCCTTTCCAATAAGTTCAAATTGAACGCGCGTGTGATGCCGTGAGGGTCGTCGTAAGCGAGTTTGATGGTGTTTGGGTTCTTCTTTAGGTCGAAGCCAACAAGAAGCGCATCTTTTGCACTCATATTAGACTCGATGAGCTTAAGCAAGTTCTTCGCGGAAGCCTCGTAGTAATTGCCAATGTTTGAGCCCAAGAAAAGGATGAGGGTCGGAAGGTCATGACTGCTAGGGTCTCCCAAGTAATCGAAATAGTCACCTACATGCGACTCCATCTTGATGTTCGGAAGTTGCTTGTGAACACGTGTTTCTAGGATTCGAATAGCCTCTTCCGAGATATCCAGGGGCGTGAAGATAAAGTCGAGACCAACT
>CAXAIH010000265.1:0-3158 GCA_963968755.1 uncultured Flavobacteriales bacterium | reverse complement strand
CTTTTAAGTTAGAAAGGTTCTTTTTCTGAGACTTCAGAAGATGAAAAGGGAACTACCACAGCTATCAAAGCGGGACTTAAATCGAGTTCTTGAAATGGCCTGGGAAGATCGGACGCCTTTCGAAGCGATTAAACTTCAATTCTTGCTATCTGAAAAGGAAGTGATCACCCTCATGCGTAGGAACTTGAAGAGCTCAAGTTTCAAACTTTGGAGAAAGCGCGTGAACAGTGGTGTTAGCCAAAAACATCTAAATAAAAGAAGTCCAGAAATTGATCGGTTCAAGTGCAGTCGTCAGCGCACAATTTCAGGAAATAAGATTTCGAAACGATGATGTTTGAGGCTTCATATGAGTCTGTTCTCGAGAAGATCGATCAGATTGACCCGAAGGAGTATGAAAGGACAAGGAATTACGCTGACGGTGCGGTTACAAGACTCTCACCTTACGTCTCACGAGGATTCGTCTCTACCAAAACCGTTTTTCAAAAGCTTATAGATAAGGGTTTTAAGCCTGCAGAAATGGAGAAGTTCGTTCAGGAGCTAGCCTGGCGGGATTACTGGCAGCAAGTCTGGAAAAGCAAAGGCGAGGATATCAATGAAGATTTAAAGCGAAGACAGGAAGGTGTTTTAAACTCTGGGGTCTCTACGGCCCTACTGCAGGCTCAAACGGGCATTGAGGCTGTTGACGAAGCTTTGACAGCGCTAATTGAAAGCGGTTATTTGCACAATCATATGAGAATGTACATCGCATCCATCGCCTGCAACATCGCGGGCAGTCATTGGCGCGTTCCCGCTAAATGGATGTACTATCATTTGCTGGACGGTGATTGGGCGAGCAATGCCTTGAGTTGGCAATGGGTTGCTGGCGCAAACGCAAACAAGAAATACTATGCAAACCAAGAGAACATCAATCGATTCTTTTATTCAAGTCAAAAGCAAAGCTTCTTGGACGTAGCTTATGAAGACTTCAAAGAGTTGGCTGTTCCCGAAAGCCTACAGGAATGCTCAAACCCCGCCATGAGCACTCCCCTGCCCAAATCTGATGAGCTTGTCATCGACCCGAATCTCTCAACACTGATCTACAACTACTACAACCTAGACCCACATTGGAATTTAGAGCAAGAAGCAAATCGCATCCTATTACTCGAACCCAAGGTATTTGAGGCTTATCCAGTTTCTCAAAAGTGTATCGACTTCGCGCTTAGTCTCGCTCAGTCTATTCCCGGAATCCAAGTTTACGTCGGCTCGTTCCAGAGTTTGAAAAAAGCGCACTCCCTGCAAGACATTTATTTTAAAGAGCATCCCTTAAACCTATACTACGAAGGCCATCAAGACGAGCGTGATTGGATGTTCACCGTAGAAGGGTATTACCCCTCTTTCTTTGCTTTTTGGAAGAAATGCAAAAAGGAAATCACCTATTAAGCGAAGCGGAGATGTACTTATCAAAAACAGATATCGAAAATACGGAGCGGATACGCCGGCTAAACATCATCAACTCAATTTCTGGCATAAAACCAGGCAACCTCATTGGAACCAGATCTAGCAGTGGCCAAGCGAATTTGGCCATCATCAGTTCGGTGGTTCACCTTGGAAGCAATCCAGCACAATTGGGTTTCATTGTCCGTCCCAGCGAAGAGATCCGGCGACACACGCAAGAGAACATACAAGAAAACGGTTTCTACACGATCAATCACATCCCGGCCGGATACGTTGAGAATGCTCATTACACCTCTGCAAAGTTCTCAGCAGAAGTCTCAGAATTTGAAGCCTGTGGTTTTACAGAAGAAAATCTCTTCGACTTCCACGCTCCTTTTGTTGCAGAGAGTGCGATAAAAATGGCTGTAAAGCACATAGAGAGTATTGATATAAGATCCAGTGGAACTACCATGATCGTTGGCCAGGTTGAGCATCTGCTAATTCCCGACCTTGCCATGAGTGAGGAAGGTTACATCGACTTGAGCGTCTCTGACGGTGTTGGGATTTCAGGATTGAACAGCTACTATGTATTGAAGAAGTTGAACGACTTCCCCTATGCACGTGTAAATGAGGTACCAAAGTTCGAAAAGTGAAAAAACAAGATCTTCCACAAAAGATATGTGTGGTATGTGAAAGGCCATTCAGCTGGAGAAAGAAATGGAAACTGAATTGGGAAGAGGTGAGATATTGCAGCAAGGGATGCAGAGCTCGTAAACAGACTGCTCGAAAGCAAGGAAAATATAACTCAAGTGATTGGCAAAATATTCATTGCTCCGTTATTTACAGCAATCAACCGACGAAACCATTTTCACCCGAAACAAGAGCCACGCATGAGAAAAAAGTGAGATCATCATTTCTTTCATATACCAGCCTTATAGATCCAAAAGCACTTGAACTTAGGGTGCTGAGCTTTGTTTTAATCGTGTATCGAGTCGAAACCATACCTTTCGTCGTTGCGCATGAGTTCAGTAATCTTTAAAAGAAATGAAAGTACTTCTCACAGGAGCTACAGGGTATATAGGAAAGCGCCTTCTTCCAGTATTGGTGGAACAAGGTCATCATGTAATCTGCTGTGTTCGTGATGCTAGTAGGTTCAATCCACCTGAATCTTTAAGTCCAAATATTTCCCTTTTAGAACTTGACTTACTTGAACCATCTTCTCTAGAAAAGATTCCGAAAGACATTGGCGCAGCTTATTATTTGGTGCACTCCATGTCTACCTCCGACGACTACTCCAGCTTGGAGAGAGATTCGGCGATTCATTTCCGCGAAGCACTTCGAAGGACAGAAGTTAAGCAGCTTATCTATCTGAGCGGTATTGTGAACGAGGCATCCCTTTCTAAACACCTTCTATCCAGAATGTGTGTTGAGGATGAACTCGAAAAAGGCGATTACCATTTCACATGTTTACGAGCTGGCATCATTATCGGCTCGGGAAGCGCCTCCTTTGAAATCATTCGTGATTTGGTTGAAAAGCTTCCCTTCATGATTACACCTAAGTGGCTGCTCACCCGCTGTCAACCCATTGGTATCTCTGATGTACTCCTCTTCCTTTCAAAATCCTTGTTGAATTCAAAAACCTTCGATAAAAACTTTGACATAGGCTGCAATGATATTCTAACCTACAAGGAAATGCTGTTAGGATTTGCAGGCGTGCGTAAACTGAAGCGCGCGATTTGGACAGT
>CAXAIH010000264.1:0-3179 GCA_963968755.1 uncultured Flavobacteriales bacterium | reverse complement strand
CCTATTGTTGCCAAAAAGAGAAAGCTAATTGTACGGATATTCATGGTTGGTTCGTTGTTACACAAATTTAAGGGAGCTTTTATCATTACCAAAAACTAAACGGCATTTAATGTTAAAAAAGCTTCCTCAACCTTCTCGCCTTCCGCCTTCTTGAAGCTATATCTTTGGCGCTTGTCAAAAGTTAAATGAGCGAAGAACCGAACAACGATATGTCCTTCTTACAGCACCTCGAAGTGCTCAGATGGCATTTGGTGCGATCCTTTCTCGTGATCCTGGCCTTTTCGATTTTGGCTTTCGTGTTCAAGAGCTTCGTTTTCGACACGATTATTTTCGCACCTAAAAACGCAGATTTCCCAACCTTCATCTTTCTATGTAAGGTTTCAGCTATGCTTCACATTCTTCTACCTGCGCTGTTTGCAGCCGATAGTATTTGCATTGGCCAAGATCTACCGACCCTTCAGAACATCTCCATGGCTGGGCAATTCACCACCCACATCATGGTTTCTCTCATTGCGGGTTTCATTGCTTCATTTCCTTATGTAGTCTACGAACTTTGGCGCTTTATTAGCCCTGGTCTAAAAGGTGGCGAACGCAAATTTGCTGTTGGCATTGTTGGAGCTACTTCATTCCTTTTCTTGAGTGGTGTATTCTTCGGCTACTTCATTATCAGTCCATTATCGGTCAATTTTTTTCTAACCTATTCCATTAGTGATTCTGTACAAACCATTCCAACCCTCAGTACATACATCTCTACTGTAACCACTGTGGTACTTGCTTGTGGTTTCGTCTTTCAATTGCCGAATCTCATCTACTTTCTAGCCCGTGGAGGAATCGTTTCAGCGAAGGCCCTGAAGGCTTTTCGAAGACATGCGTTGGTTGCAGCTCTGGTTCTATCGGCTGTTATCACACCACCTGACGTTTTTAGCCAACTACTCGTCTCTTTACCCTTGTTGATTCTATACGAGGTCAGTATCTTTATTGCTAGACGAGTTGAGAAAAATAAAGAGACTCGAGTATAGGTACATCATTCATGCGTCGGTTCCTGATTGTCTTCCTTTCGTGCATATGCTTGAACGCGCTGGGTCAAAAAACCATCGTCACAGGAAAAGTCATTGACTCTGCAACCGGCGAGGCCATGCCCTTTGTGAATCTTGTTTTTCAAGGTGGGAAAGTTGGCGCAAGCACAGATTTTCAGGGGAACTACCGGATCGAAACCTATTACCCAAGCGATTCGCTCATTTGTTCTTTCGTTGGATATCTACCTCAAGTAAAATCCATCAAGCGCGACGAAGCTCAAGTAGTCGACTTTCAGCCTGTTGCTGGCAGTGTAGCACTACAAAAAGTTGAGATTCTTGGTTCGAAAAAAGACAAAAACCCCGCGCTTACTCTGCTCGAAAAGGTGGTTGAGTACAAGCCAGTGAACAATCGTGAGAAGCTGGAAGCCTACGAGTATGAGACGTACAACAAAATTGAGTTTGACTTGAATAATATTGGCCCTGAAATGGGGAACAACAAAGCGCTCAAACCCTTTAGTTTCATTTTCGAAAATATTGACACCACAGACGAGAAGCCATCTCTTCCCTTCTTCATGACAGAAACCATCTCCGAGTACTATTTTCGGTCGGACCCAAAAAAGAGCAAGGAGATTATTAAGGGCACGAAAGTCTCAGGTCTTGAGAATGAAAGTGTTTCTCAATTCTTGGGAGATATGTACCAAAATATCAATATCTACGAAAATTACCTCCATTTTTTCGGGAAGGGATTTGTGAGCCCGATCGCAGATTTTGGCGCACTTTCCTACCGATATTACATTGTGGATAGCGCTTACATCGACAATGTCTGGTGCTATAAATTGGACTTCAGTCCAAGAAGACAAAACGAACTCACCTTTGAAGGGCATATGTGGGTGAGCGACACCAGCTACGCAGTAAAACGAATTGACGCTGAGATTACCGAAGGTGCTAACATCAACTTCATCAATTCCTTTTCAGTGCATCAGGAATACAGCCAGGTTGAAAAAGAAGTATGGATGTTAACTAAGGATGTGTTGAGCGTGGACTTTGAGCTCAACAAAGAAACCATGGGCTTTTATGGACGAAAGAGCTCTACGTACCGAAACTTCAAAATCAATAAAGAGAAAGAATCCGAATTCTACGATATAGGCGAAGATGTAATCGTTCAAGACAGCGCTCAGGTGAGAGGTTCTGTGTTTTGGGAAAATTCCAGACACCAGAAGCTCAGCAAAACAGAGGAAACCATCTATCACATGGTGGATACGCTCAAAGAAATTCCTCGTTTCCGAACATACATAGATGTCATTACCGTACTCGTATCAGGTTATTATGTGACGGGCCCAGTTGAAATTGGACCCTATTTCACTTTCTACAGTTTTAACCCCATTGAGGGAAATAGAATTCGATTTGGTGGACGATCGAGCAATGATTTCAGCACTCGGATTATGCCTGAGGCCTATTTGGCCTATGGCTTCAAAGACCAAAAAATGAAGTACGGCGGTGGCGTGCACTACTTCATCACCAAAAAACCCCGGCAGCTTATCAAAGCATTTTATCGAAATGACATTGAACAACTCGGACAAGGGCTGAATGCATGGAAAAACGACAACATCCTTGCCTCTCTCTTCAGAAGGAATCCCGCGAACAAGCTGAACGGTTATGAAGAATACAAACTTGAATTCGAACGTGAATGGTTTCAAGGGTTCTCAAACGAGCTCTCGTATGTGCGACGCCAATTGTGGTCGGTTGGGGAGTTCCTAAAATTTGAGCACATAAATAATCTTGGAGAGACCAAAGAACTGCAAGATGTAACCTTCAGTGAGTTCAGCATTCTTACCCGATTCTCGTATAAGGAAAAATATGTTTCTGGTGAATTCGAGCGCATGTCATTGGGTACGAAATACCCTACCCTACTCTTCAAATACAGCTTGGGTTTAAGTGGATTCCTAGGAGGCGACTACTCCTACCATCGATTTGTCCTCAATGTGAGAGACAAAATATGGTTCAGTCCGTTTGGGTATAGCAATGTGATTTTTGAGTTGGGAAAAGTGATTGGAGATGCGCCTTTTCCAGTTCTTGAACTTCACAATGGAAACGAGACCTTCGCTTATGACCCAACGGCCTTTAACTTGATGAACTTCTACGAATTCGTTAGCGACGAATACG
>CAXAIH010000263.1:0-3180 GCA_963968755.1 uncultured Flavobacteriales bacterium | reverse complement strand
TTGAGGCAGACATTTCTAGAACTCAAGAAAAGGAAATAGCCTTTTGGTTCTTTGGAAAGAAGTTAAAACCAGCACAGCGCAAATTGAGTTTCCAAGCAAATATTGGTTTGCTCAACTTTAATCGACGTCCATCCTTCAATTACGTTTATACCAGTGAAATTGATGGTACAAACACTTCAAATGTTTCTTGGCTATTGAAAAGCTGTAATTGGTCGATGAATGGATATCGGATCTCAACCGCACTGGAGTTTACAACGTTTCGAAATAGCGGTAATGGCTTAAAATGGTCTTACCTATGGAATGTTGCGGCAGCTCCAGGGAAGTACGAGCTTTTTCAAATGTCGAGCCACACAATACAGCATACTTATAAACTCAAAATGAGACTAAGGAACTCCGTCTTCTTTCTTGCTTTTTCATTGGGTCTTATAGGATGCGAAAGGCTGTTCTTTGAAGAGATCAAGCCTCGCACCGACCCATTCGAGAATTTCGATTATTTGTGGAATGAATTGGATGAGAAATACAGCTACTTCGAGTTAAAGAATGTCGATTGGGATGCTATTCGTACCCAATATCGATCTCAGCTTACGAGCAATATGACTGAACTTAGAACATTCGACCTTTTAGCCAATATGATGAATGAGCTGCGAGATGATCACAGCAACCTTATTAGTCCATTTGATGTCTCGGTTTACAACGTATCGCTCAGATCTAAGTCAAACTACAACGAAAGAACCATCAACGAATTTTATCCAGATAAACCTAAGCGAAGTGGAGGTTTTACGTACGATTTCTTGAGAAATGACAGCCTCGGCTACATTCGGTACGGCGCATTTACAAACAATGTAGATGAGGATTCGATGGATTAATTCCTCAACCTTTACGCGAATACAATAGGGTTAATCCTAGATCTGCGCATGAATGGCGGAGGTGAGATTTTTAACGTCCTGAGACTTCTAGAACGTTTTAGCGAAGAGAGGAAACTTGTGGCTTATACAGTAACTAGAAATGGTTCAGAACACAATGATTCTGGCGCTCAAGAAGGCTTTTACATTGGAAGATATTCTGGTATTCGGTACAATAAACCACTACTTGTATTATTTGATAGAGGATCATATAGCGCTACAACATTCTTCGCACTTGCTACAAAAGAATTTCCCAACATCACCTTAGTAGGCGATACCACAGGAGGGGGTGGAGGTATGCCTGCAGGTGGGCAACTACCAAATGGCTGGACTTATCGATTCAGCGTCTCTCAAATCTTAGACCTCGATGAGAAGAATTATGCAGAATCTGGTGTGCCCCCAGAAGTTCGAGTCGATTACGATTGGAATGATTTAACTAAGGATGAAATTCTTGAAAAAGCGATAGAAATTGCCTGATTTCTATAAGGAGTTTATGAAATCAAGGGGAAGAGCTTTCGCATTTCTCATCTAGAAATCGAAATCTTCAAAGTGCTATTTCCATCAATTTTTTGAAGCAAGTAGATGCCGGGTTTTAGTTGAAGTTGAAGTGAAGCTGTGTTTTGTTGAAGGTGGTCTATATAAACAAGCCGTCCGGACAGGTCTAATAGCTTGATTTTTCCTATTTCATCACTGGACTCTAATTTAAGCTCTCCTTGGCTAAACCAAGCTCTGAGTGTCGCGTTTGTGACTTTGGCCTCCACCACAGCATTTGGTGCCTCTGCACAAGGAATAAATAGTTCCATTTCGATGATGGAAGCGAAGCTAGCCAAGGGCTCATTTAATACTTGGTCTGAAGCAAGTTCAACCGCGGTGGAATAAACTTGTCCGCCCAAGGATGCTGAAGCAGAATACTCCAAGCGATACGTGCCAGGTGCCAAACAAATGGTATCTGAATCTTCTTGTTGCAGAGTGTCATTAAGTACAAGTGTTGAAGTCTGTAGCTTATTGAGATCTGAGTCGAATAAGGACCAAATAACTTCGCCATCAGCAAGACTACCACCAAAATTTACAACGCCGATGGCAAGCCGATGACAAGAATCAGTAGGGCATAAGCTTACAGGAGTAAAATATTCACATGTAAGTGAGTCGTTGTAAGTATAGAGCTGGAGGTGACCTTGGAAGTTGAGGGAATCTGAGTTCAATAACTTCAAGTGATGCTGCGATTTTCCTGAAATTCCGAAAAAGTTAGGAATCTCCTTCGCAACGGTGTCGCCATTCCCATTAAACAATAGGAAATTTGGTCCGCTGAAAAAGTTGAAACTTCTGTTTTCAACTTCCACCAAGATCACACTGTCATAAAAGGGATGACTTGCAATGTTGAGAAGGTCGAGGCTATCGCAATTTTGGCCGGAACAAAGAATGCCGTTGAGACAAAAAACAACTAGAATGATAAATCTTTGCATAGAGCTCAAGCTTGGTGCGCTAATGTAATTCGTATTCTTTCATGAAGAATAGCTCAATTGACTGAGCGTAGCTTATTCGAATATAATTGTATTGCCAATTCGCGAAATCTGCGACCTTTGATGAAGTCTGCAAGTGCGCAACCTCGCAATTATATTGATAATCCCCTTAATCTTAAGCTCCTGCTCAAATGAGCCTGGACAGATTATAGAGTCCATCTCATCGGACAGTCCTACAGAATCCTACAGCGGAGTTAAAACAGCACTCGATCGATTGATTGAAAGGCTCACAGGAACCTACAGCTCCTTTGGGCAGAACAATTCAGATGATTCTCCCATCTATTTAAGAATGACTCGTATTTGGGAAGAGGATAAAGAATCACGCTGGCTGTATGTTGAGCACGCTTTTATCAATATGCCTGAGGCCCCACACTACCAGCGAGTCTTTAGAATGAAAGAGGATATCTCCATTGATCGCGTGTACATTCATTCTTATCTATTTAAAGATGATTTCCAAGGTATTGGCAAGAGTTTGACCCCTAAGATTCTCGATCTTATGGATCAAGAATACATCGAAGAGGAAATGGGCTGCCAAATTTTCCTTAAGCCGGTAAAGCGGGCCAGTGGCATCTATTATCGCACGGCCACCATTGCCGACGAGTGTCAAAGCAGTTTGTTTGGTGCTCGCTTCATGAAATCCGAAATGCGCGTTTTCGAAAATCGAATTGAACTATGGGAAAGGGGAGGAGCTGACTACGAAGAAACAGATAAAACTGTTGCCAAGGGTTATGTCTTTAAGCGTGTCGAGGACGATCAAT
>CAXAIH010000262.1:0-3182 GCA_963968755.1 uncultured Flavobacteriales bacterium | reverse complement strand
GATGGAAAAGCATACGGCGGAAAGCACATGGTAGAAGTTTTGAATGCGGTAGGTGTCAACTACGCCACTTTTGGAAATCACGAATTCGATTTGAGTTTAGAAGACCTTCAATCTAGAATAGACGAGAGTGAATTCCTGTGGACGACAACCAATGTGTTCCACAAAATCCCAGAAGGAGCCACTTATTTTACCCAAAATAGAGGAGGAGTTGATGTAGAAGTTCCTCAATGGACTTTTCATCAACAGCCTAATAGCCAAGGAGGGTTGCTTAAAATGGGAATTCTAGGCATGACACTTCCTTTCAATCAAAAGGATTACGTGAATTACAGTCAGGTGTACCTAGCAACCAAAAGCAGCTTGGAGCAAATGATAGATAAATGCGAGTTCGCGGTGGCTCTCTCCCATTTGGAAATAGAGAGTGATCGGGAAATGGCCAAACGTTTGCCGCAGCTGCGCCTGATTATGGGCGGGCACGATCACACTTCGATGTATGAGCGCGTTGGAGGAACCGTCATCGCAAAAGCAGATGCGAATGCCAAGAGTGTATGGGTTCACAACCTCGTGTATTACCACGATATGGATACCCTGGTGGTGAATTCTGAAAAGATCGTCATCGATGAGAGTATTCCTGAAGACCCAGGCGTAAAAGCCGTTGTAGACAAATGGATGGCAATTGAGAAGAGCGCACTAGAGGAAATGAGTTATCAGCCCTATGAGGAAGTTGCGCAGCTAGAAGAACGCCTCGATTTGCGCGAGACTGCTGTTCGCTCTCAGATGTTACCCATGGGCCAAATCATCGGAAGTTCATATCTGCACCTTTACCCAGAAGCCGATTGCGCAATTTTAAATGGAGGGAGCATTCGTTACGACGACTATCTAGAGCATACTATTCTAGAGAAAGATGTGCTTAATATGTTGCCTTTTGGTGGAGCCATCGTTGAGGTTAAAATGAGTGGCAAGGAATTGCAAAAAACCTTGGATTTGGGTATTTATAAGAACATTGGAACGGGTGGATTCCTTCAAACAGCAAATGTTTACAAGGACGAGGGCACCTGGTTTATTGGCAAAACGGCTCTGTATTTTGAGAAGGAATATACGGTCTGCATGCCTGAGTTTCTCGCTTCTGGCAAGGAGGATAATCTGGAATACTTAGGTGATTTAAAGCGTTCGAAGCAGCCTAGTTTCCTTGATGGTGAGCTCAAGAATGACCTGCGCGATATCCTGATTCACTACATACGGGAAGAAGGGCTCAGTCCTATTGTTCGCTAGGAAATTTTGCTACGCTCACCAAGCAAGACTCTCTTGATTGATAGCGTTTCCAAGAACTTTTTAGTTTCCATTTCTAACTTGTCAAGGTCGTCTATTTGAAATAGCTCAGAAGCTTTGCTGTCATCTTTTTTAGTTGACAGAAACAAGGTCAATAGATGAATTGGTAACAAGCTCGGCTCTGATTTCAGAACCAGAACCTAGGTCGGTGTATTCGAATAAACTTGTGGAGTTCGCTGTTAGAGCACCTGCCCCAACCAAGGTTCCGGCAAGTAAGGTGCCTTTTAGTATACTAGACTGATTCTTCAATGGATATAGATTTGCCTTTCTTAGTCAAATATTGACGTTCTGAAGCTACTTAAAAGTGTAATGCGTGACAATAGGAGGGGGAGTTGTCTTTTCTAAGGTTCTTAAAAGTCTCAGAAGGGGGGCAATTGGACTCTTTGAACCCAAATTATTTTCGGCGCTTGTTTCTCTTAAAATCACCGTTCCGCCATGCTTGAATGAATTGCGCCCAAGCAACGGGATTGAGCAAGCTGATTGGTGGAGCTTGACCGGCATAGTACAATTGCGACTGATATAGGTTTTGTTGGTATTTGAAGTTGGCTCCTGGCCCCATTGGCATTTCTTGAACCCGCTCACGCATGGCAGCTTGAGCCAAGTTTTTGCGCGCACGTTCCAGATCGTCGTCGGGGATATCGAGATTTAGAAAGGCCTGCTTGAATTGAGAAGGAGAAGGCCAAGGATATATTCGTGCCTCAGGCAACGTAATGGTATCCAATGTAAGCACCTGAATCAGCGAGTAACGCTCGGATGTTAAGGTATCTGGTATTACATACTTGGCTTCTTTGTAACCTACCGAACCAAACTGAATGGTGTCGCCCAATTGAGCGACAAAGGAAAAGTAGCCGTAGTAATCCGTAACGGTTCCCCGATAGGTATTGGTAATCATGATGCTGGCAAATGGCACCGGTTGTAGGTTCTTGCCATTGACCACAACTCCACTGAACTGGACCAAAACAGGTTTGTCTTGGCTTTGCCCATCTAGACTCAGAAAGCTAAAAATCAAAATCAGTGCGATGGAAATGATACCCGTCTTCATTGCTTCAAAGAAAACGAAAAATTGTGCCGGGTATTTTGGGATGTGAATACCTACACTTTTGGAGCTTTAATGAAACAAAAGGTCGTCGTAGGCAAATACGAGTTGGCATACTTTCCCGAGTTGGGGAAAGCCGACGTAAAGGCTAAAGTGGATACTGGTGCAAAGTCAAGTCCAGTTCATGCGAGCAACATTCGTGAAAAGAACAAAGACGGTAAAGAAATCCTCGAGTGTTATTTACTTGGAGATCACAGTGAGAAAGTCATCTTTGAGAGTTTCAAAACAAGGCACATTCGGAGTTCGAATGGAATTACGGAGAAGCGTTTCGTCGTGAAG
Source organism: uncultured Flavobacteriales bacterium (assembly GCA_963968755.1). Lineage (GTDB taxonomy): Bacteria > Bacteroidota > Bacteroidia > Flavobacteriales_G > Salibacteraceae > UBA4419. The sequence continues at coordinate 481 of CAXAIH010000262.1, read as the reverse complement.
CTAAAGGTATATGTCTATAAGAAGGCCTACTTAACGGAATTCAGCCTTTCGAACAGAATGAGCATGAGGTTTCCAGTGCTATTGGGAAGACGCTTTTTGATGAAAAATTACCTTGTAGATGTTAGCGGAGCCTATTTGGCTACTGAGCGTTTAGGTAGGGCGAAGCCTGATAAACGCTATCAAACGAAATCATCAAGTCAGAAGTAGACTTGGCATAAATAATTTGGAAGAAAGAAAATGAAAATTGTCGTCTTATCGAGAAACCCGGAACTATATTCTACCTCACGATTTTTAGGGGCGGGGAAAGAGCGTGGTCACGAAATATTGGTTTTGGATTATTTGAAATGCTCGATTTCATGTGATGTTGAAAAGCCTAAGGTTATTTATCGTGGGAAGCAAGTAAACGACGTTCAAGCTATCATTCCTCGGATTGGTGCTAGTCATACTTTCTACTGAACAGCCATTTTCAGGCAGTTTGAAA
>CAXAIH010000261.1:0-3182 GCA_963968755.1 uncultured Flavobacteriales bacterium | reverse complement strand
CCGGACTCAGAATGTGGCCGAAGGCCGCGAAAACCATTAGTATAGTCAAGAAGTTTATGAGGATTTGATTGCGAGCTTTCATGGTGAGCGTTGAAGATCAGGTTGCTTGGATAACAGAAACTTAGGTCAGGATGTTCAGAACCGCTGTCGAGTAGTACTTTTATCAAACTAAAGCTAAACATCCTAAGAGAAACATACTTTATGTCCTTGCCGCAGTAATGTTATGAAGTTCATGTGATGATTTAGCAACTGAGAAGAAAGACGTTGTACGATTTGATTATTCGATTGAGGCCGACAGTACTTCTTCGATACAATTGAGCAATACAGAAATTGACCCTTATACAACCGAAGAACTAGACGAATACAAGTCGCAGCGCGATAAAGTTGAAGACTTTGAAATTGCCAGTGTTGAGTTTCGGATGTACACTTTCCGCGCCGACGACGATAGTGCAAGACATAAAGGAAATGCAACCATTACGAGCGACCCAGGAACGACCTTCGAAATTGAAATGTTCGATGTAGGCGATGAGTATAAAGACACCGAAAACCATGAGGTACATATGCTCAGGTTAAATGGCAAGGAGGGTACCGAGGCTTACGCAATTTTATCAGATGAAGTTTTAAAGGCAGATAAGTTCATTATCGACATGAGCGATGTTTGAGGAGTTGTTGATTCTTTGAATTGCGACATGAGCATTTACCTTCATTTTAACATTACGTCGCAGCTGAAGTAATATAATCAGCTAACACGAGCGCTAAAGATTAAAGAAGGGCGGACTGCTAAAACAGATTTGCCCTTTTTCTTGTACCTAATACATGGCGAAGCGTGAATCGTCTCATACTAGAAAATCAATCCTTTTGTCTTATAATTAATATTATGTTAACCAGTGTAATTCAAGCAAGCACTAGCCCACAGGACTCGAAACCAAAATCATAAGTCTATATTCGCCTTATGTCATCCGTATTCAAGTCCTTTCCAATACTCAGAACTTCTAGGCTCCGGATGCAAGCACTCCAATGAAATAAATATTGGAAAAATTTCTCCACCCTAGTTTCTTACAGGGTCAATCCAAAAGCACACAAAAGCCCTGAGCCCCTATTTAAGAAAACTGAAAAAGACTATTTCGAATAAATCGCTATCAATTGGGCAATAATCTATAAAGTCCAGCTCATAGGTCTCTGTGGATACTTCAGAGGCTTTGAAAATGCTGAGGGGGGAATTGGCTATGTACTGCACACAGATTTCAGAAATCGTGGATTTATGAAGGAAGCTGCTCGAGCAGTGATTGAATGTGGCTTTGATCAAATGGAGCTTGAAAGTATTTCCGCTTTTACCAAAATGAAAAATTTGGCTTCTAGAAGACTCTTGGAAAAACTCAATTTTACGCCCACCAATGAGCTGCTCGAAGACAACACTAAATTTGTACTTCTAAAATCAGACTTCGATGAGCAATGAGATTCCTCAATATCTAAACAACGTTTTGAAATACGCCAAGCTAGAGCAAGTCCTTTTGCTGGTGTTACTCGCCTTCATTTCGCTCGACTATTTTGGCTTGGCAATTACCCAGGCAAGCATCATTTTGTTCTCAACTGTATCTATGGGCTTCGTACTAATTGGAAAGGCCGTACTCGCTGGCTTAAAGTCGAACTTCATAGCGAAACTTTTTATCTATACACATTACTATGGAGCTGCAATTCTTGGCATTGGCTTGCTTTTTAAACTCCAATACTATCCTGGCTATGTCATGATGATAAACATTGGAATGATCGCCTTTAGTTCAAGCCTCATCATGTTGTTCTTTCCAAAAATTCAAGAACAATTTCTTCCGAAAATAAAGCCTATTCTGTTGCGATTCCTGGTCCTGATCACCTGGTCGCTTTATCTTCTTGTTCAATAGTAATTCAATGGCAAACAGTCGGGTTAACTCCTTTATCGAACAGGAAGAGGGCAAAGAACAAATCCTGCTGATCCTATGTCTGGTGCTCATTCCCGTTCGAATTTTCCTTCCAGGCACGCGTTTTCTAAGCATCGTCGTATTTGCCCTCTTAGCTTTAACAAGCTTCTTTATTGGACAAGCATATATGAGAAAATCTGGAGCTGCTTTTCTACTTAAAATATATGCCCTCTTCCACTACTTCGGAAGTATGGTGATCTTTTCTGGTCTCTTTTTTCGAAGCTTATTCTTTCCATTCAGCCGCTTGCTCATCAATGTGGGCTTTGGAATGTTGATGGTCTCCATCCTGCTCTACTTCCTGCCTGTGGTTCAAAATCAAATGACGAAAAGACAGAATCATGGCATTCTAAGACTTGCGGTTGCCATTTTATGGAGTCTGTTTTTATTGATTCGGTGACACCCTCCTCTCAAGCAGTAAAAATCCCTTTTAACAAGGAGATAAAGTCTTGATTATACAGCTGCAGTGAGCCTCAATGATGTGGGCTTATATGATGAATGAGATCCCAGTGTTTATTCTTCAGCGCCTAAGTTCGAACCAAATTCCTTCCAATAATTTCGTTTAAACCACCATCAAGATTGGAATTGCATTCGGCGCGTAGGATAACCAAATCACTCTTTTCAAAACGAATCATATTCTGACATTCAATGCCACCGCCTTCTTCCGTATCGCCCTTGCTCGCGTCATATTTACAGCGATGAGTGACTTTATCGAAATAGTTGCGCTGTTGCAGTGGATCCCATAATTGCAATCAACTCGGCATCACGCATACTGGATTCAGATTCAGCAATATGCTTTTGATCAGCTTCGATATCTCGCAGTTCTCTAGCAATGTTCACAAGGCATCTTTTACCCTCTTCAAGAATTAGGCTGAGGCGGGATTGCACCCAATAGTACTAACCGGAAAAACTTCTGATTCGGTAGTTTAACTAGTCTGGACAATTGCCAGACTCAAAACATCTTAGAACATGTTGTTGAACTCTAAGTCTATCTTCTGGGTGGATATGCTCCAAATAGGATTTTCCAATCGTTTCCTCGTAGGAATATCCTAAAGTTTTTTGGAAATAATTGGAGATAAACACATAAGAACCATCTTGCACTGGGACGCCTATTAGATCTCTAGAATTTTCAACAATACTTTGAAAGGAAAAGTCGAGATTCATTGACATGTGATTGCATACAAGACCTTAATAAGTACGCAATACTGATCAAAACGGTTGGTTTAGTGG
>CAXAIH010000260.1:0-3183 GCA_963968755.1 uncultured Flavobacteriales bacterium | reverse complement strand
AAATGATGCAATGAAATACGATGTTGTCCTTGCCTATGAAGTGAACCAATTTGGCCTCCTCATCTTTCCAGTATTTTTCCCAATCTCGATTGTTCTCTAGCGCCCATTGCTTTGAGGCGCTTATGTATCCGATGGGAGCATCCATCCACACGTACAATACCTTTCCCTGCCTTCCACCAGGTAACGGCACACCCCAATCGAGATCTCTGGTCATGGCGCGTGGCTTCAATCCTTCCTTCAACCATGAAGTGCATTGACCCAAAACGTGCTTCTTCCATTCCGAAACATCGTGTTGCTGAACGCCATCATCAAGGCCCTTTTCAATCCATTCACTTACCCAATCTTGTGATTTATCTAGAGGCAAATAGTAATGCTCTGTCTCTTTCAAAACAGGAGACTTTCCACTCAATGTGGAAACTGGTCGAATCAATTCTGAGGGGCTCAACGAGCTTCCACAATTCTCACATTGGTCGCCGTAGGCGTCAGGGTGAGCGCACTTCGGGCATTCTCCGGTAATGTATCTGTCCGCAAGAAATTGTTTGTACTCCTCGTCGTAGTACTGCTCGGAACGCTCGATATTGAATATTCCTTTTTGATCCAGCTCACTGAAAAAGTCTTGAGCCGTTTGGCGGTGAATATCGCTCGAGGTGCGGTGGTAAATATCAAAGTCGAAGCCCAGTTTTTCAAAGGAGCCTTTGATCTCAGCGTGATACTTATCTACTATTTCCTGTGGACTGATGCCTTCGTTTTTCGCGCGAAGGGTAATGGCAGCGCCATGCTCATCGCTTCCGCAGATGTACAGGACGTCTTTCCCTTTCAAACGAAGGTATTTCACGTAGGTATCGGCCGTGAGGTATGCGCCGGCCAAATGACCAATATGAAGAGGACCATTTGCGTATGGCAATGCCGAGGTTATGAGGTACTTTTTCTTTTCTTGCACGATCGGCAAAAGTAGACAATGAGAGGAGCCAACGAATACCTCTATGTGGCCTTGTTTCGCATTCTTTAAAATTTGTGCTCGTCCATTTTCTCGGGAAGCTTTCCTTTGCCACTGAAATGCAATCCTTTCGACTTCCTTCGAGATTAAACAAAGGCGACACCATAGCTCTTGTTGCACCAGCCAAAAAGTTGACTGCAGAGGTCATTGATCTTGCCGTTCACTTTCTTGAAGAAAAAGGATACACCACATGGGTAGGGCCAAATGCACTGAAGGCAGAAGGTGGCTTCGCGGGCAGCGATAGTGAGCGCGCAGGTGACTTTCAGGCCGCCTTGGACAACCCAAACATCAAAGCAATTCTGTGTTTGCGCGGTGGCTATGGAAGCATTAGAGTCTTAAACCTTCTGGATTTTGGCGCCTTTAAAAAGAAGCCAAAATGGATTGCAGGCTTTTCGGATATCACCCTGTTCCACTCCTTGCTCAATAATTCCTTCGGCCTCTGTTCTCTTCATTCCACCATGCCGCTGGACTTTTCGAAAAACAGTCCAGAGAGTCTCGATAGTTTAATCCACGCGCTTAAAGGGAAAACACTCCATTACGAATTGCCTTCTTCCCCAAAGAATAGAACTGGAATTACAAGTGGATTGCTCATTGGTGGTAACCTAAGCTTATTGCACAATCTGCAAGGAACTGAGCTCGATTTCGACCCGAAAGACAAGATTCTTTTCATTGAAGAAATATCGGAGTCACTTTATGCCGTGGATCGTATGATTCAATCCTTCAAGCTTGCAGGAAAATTTGAGCAGCTCGCGGGCTTGGTCGTGGGAGGAATGACACGGGTTTCTGATGCTGGAGAGTGGTTTGGAAACAAAGACTTACAAGACCTTATTCTCGAGGCAACGAAAGAATTCCGCTTCCCCATTGCCTTTGATTTTCCTGCCGGACACATTCCTGACAATCGTTGTTTGGTAATGGGCCGAATGGCCAATTTAGTTATAGGCGATCAGGTGAGTTTGAACTTTGTTTGATGGCTAGCCATAACGACTTAGGCAAGGAGGGCGAAAAGCTGGCGGCAAAGTACCTTGAGGCGCAAGGCTTCGAAATTTTAGACCGGAACTGGAGGTGGAACTAAGCTGAAGTGGACCTCTTTGCTTTGGGAGAAAACACCTTGGTTCTTGTTGAAGTAAAAACACGCAGCAGAAGTCTTGAGCAGGAAGAAGACTTGATAACAGAAAACAAAGCACTTTTGTTGCAGTCGGCTTTAGAGGAGTACATGAAAGAAAAGGACATTTCTTTGGAATCTAGAATCGACCTTATTAAAATTGAACTTCCCAGCACTCTGAAGCATTTTAAGACGGCTGTTCAAGCATCGTTCGAATGAAAGGAAAAAAGCCAAAAGCCCCAGCAAGGGTATCGAAAAATGAGCCTATCAGGCTGAATCGTTATGTTGCAAACTCTGGGGTGTGTTCCAGACGGGAAGCGGATCAACTCATCGCAAAAGGCAAGGTATCCGTCAACGGAAAAGTAGTGACGGAGATGGGGGTTAAGGTGAGTCGCGACGACAAAGTTGAATACGAAGGTCGGGTACTAAACTCCGAAAAGAAGGTCTACGTGCTGCTGAACAAGCCCAAAGGATACGTAACAACTTTGAAAGATCCGCAGGGAAGAAAGACGGTTATAGAACTGGTTCGAAATATGTGCAGTGAGCGTATCTATCCAGTTGGTCGCCTCGACACCCAAACAACAGGCTTGCTGCTGTTCACCAACGACGGCGATTTGTCGGCTCGTTTGACCCACCCCAAATACGAGGTCGAAAAAATCTACAAAGCAGTGCTCGACAAAAAGCTCTCCCCCACCGACTTCGAAAAGATTTCGTCAGGAATTGAGCTCGAAGACGGTCCGATTAAAGTGGATGAGCTTTCTTACTTAGAAAAGAAAAATGAAATCGGTCTGAAGATTCATTCCGGACGAAACAGAATCGTTCGAAGAATCTTTGAATCGCTTGGCTACGAAGTGGAGCGGTTGGATCGAGTTCTTTTTGCGGGCTTGAATAAAAAGATGCTTCCTCGCGGTAAAGCACGTCTTCTCGGCAGTCAAGAAGTTGGTCAGCTCAAGATGCTTGGCGCTGTTAAAAAATGATTGGAATCTTACTCCAAGACAATTCCTAAGCGCATTCCCAGTTAATACCTTTGACCAACTGGGATGAAAGCACTCAAAATCATTGGCATAGTTCTTCTCATCATAGG
>CAXAIH010000259.1:0-3186 GCA_963968755.1 uncultured Flavobacteriales bacterium | reverse complement strand
CCCATAGACCTGGAATTAGGTACAAAGTGAAAATCAAGGTCAGAGTACCAAACAACATCCGGCCAACCGAAAGGCGATCCATTGGGCTGTCATGTGGAAGTCGGAAGGCTCCCAACAAATAGGCGGTCATCATTCCGAAGATTCCAATCCAAATAGCGATGAAAAGTTCCCTCGTAAGAATTCCAGCTTGTACTACAAGATCCGCATTCGAAAGGAATTTCAATGCGAGAGCAAGTTCTAAAAACCCTAGGACAACCTTCACGGAATTCAACCAGCCTCCTGAACGGGGTAAGGAGTTTAACCAACCTGGGAAGGCAGCAAACAATGCGAACGGCATGGCCAAGGCCAGACTAAATCCAAACATTCCTAAAAGCGGACCCGCAACACCACCATTCACAGCGGCTTCAACTAAAAGAGTTCCAATGATCGGCCCCGTGCATGAGAAGGAGACGAGAGATAGCGTAAAGGCCATAAAGAAAATGCCGATGAAACCACCTTTGTCAGAAGCTTGGTCGGCTTTGTTTACCCAGGATGCTGGAAGAGTGATTTCGAAAGCCCCAAAAAAGGAGATTGCGAATACCACAAACATGATGAAGAAGATGAGGTTGAACCAGAAGCCTGTTGAAATCTCGTTCAAGGCATCCGGACCGAAAATCCATGTGGTCATGAAACCAAGTCCAACATAAATAAGGATTATAAAGATTCCGTACAGAATAGCATTTGAAAGGCCTTGAGCTTTTGACTTGCTCTGCTTTGTGAAGAAGCTTACCGTCAAAGGAATCATTGGGAATACACAGGGCGTTAGCAAGGCAAGCAGCCCACCTAAAAATCCAGCTATAAATATTCCTACAAATCCTTTTGCTCGTAGTTTATCTGATTCATTGCCTTCCCTAACGACAAGATCTTCTTGCTTGTCAGAAAGCTGAATGCTGAATTCTACAATTTCAGGAGGCAAACAGCGCCTGTCATCGCAGGTCATGAATTCCAATGAACCTTCAACGACACCAGTTTTCTCGCTTTTGACTTTTTGTTGGAATTCCACTTCGTTGTTATACCAACTTAGGTCCATTAAGAAGTTTGGATCGTAGGCTTCTTCCAGCTCACCAACTTCTTCTGTTTTTCCAACCAATTCGTAATCGGGACTTTCCTTGAAATTGAATACAGTTGGCAGTGGTCCACCTTCAGCAATGTTTTGCGAGTAGAGGTGCCAGCCTTTGTCAATCTTAGCGCAGAGCTTTAGTAGGTATTCATTCTTTCCAAGCCACACCGAGGAAAACTCCCACTTCAAGGGGTCAAGGATTTGATTTTGCTCAAAAGAGTTTTGTTCTGCGGAGCTGCTTTCTTTTTCGATTTCTTCAGTCTCTGCCTCTTCGGTTTCACTCATGGCTTCAGAAGCCACATTCTCCACGCTGAGCTTGAAAGAGTAAGGGACATACTCTGGTGGTAAGCACATTTTCTCGTCGCAAACCATGTAGGTGAGCTCGCCTTTATATTTTGTGTTAGCGCTGATCTTCACGCGTTGGACAAACTCCACATATTTCTCGAAGTAGGCCAATTCCATATCGAAATTTGGATCGTACTCTGTTTTGGCTTTGGGCTCTTCTACTACACCAATGCGCTGCACAGCGCTAGATTCGTCAAAAACGAAAGAAGTTGCTATTGGTCCGTCTTCTGAGGGTAGGTTTTGACTGTATAGGTGCCAGCCTTTATCCAGTTTCGCCTTGAACTTGAGTTCAAACTCGTTCGAATTTATGCGCTCGCTGTCGAAGCTCCACTTCACTGGGTCGTGTATTTGCCCAGAAACGTGAAGAAAGGTGATGGACGCTATAAGAAGGAAGAGGAACTTTCGCATACGGATAGATGAAGGAGCAAATTTAGTTTTTTCCAGAGCTCCTTTTGCCATGCATCTGACAAAGGCTAGCTCGGAACTTCTTGAGCGAACTTAAGTCCAAAACGACGGCGGTATAAATATGTTGCTAAATACAGGAAGGGTGTATCAACAAAGGCAACCAGCATCTTGAAGGTCCAGCCGTCGATGATAAGGTCTGTCATTTCAGAAGTGGATCTGATTCCAATGAACAACACGCTAATGACTAAAGTGGTATCTACCAATTGCGACAAGATTGTGCTTGCATTGTTTCGTAACCAAAGGTGTTTTCCCTTGGTAAGCTTCTTCCAGAAATGAAAAAGGCGAACATCAACCAATTGCGCACTTAAGTATGCGACCATGGAGGAAAAGACGACGCGCCAGGTATTCCCAAACATTTTGTCATATTCTCCATCGCTGATGATAGAGAAGCCTACCGCATCAAATTTGGAGGCGGTCCAAAGGATTCCAAGTACAAATACCGAAGCTCCAAAGCCGGTATAAACAACTTGGTTGGTTTTTTTGCGTCCCCAAACTTCAGAAAGAATGTCGGTGATCAAAAAGGTGATGGGGTAAGGTAAGACTCCGGCTGAAATGATGAATGTTTTGAAGCCAAGGTTAACTTCAATGAAATGGTTTGCAATCATATTGCAACTGACCAAGGCAGCGATAAACAAGCCTGCAAGCAGAAGGTAATGCCACTGGGCACTTTGTCTTTTTCTAGAGTTCATTCATCAAGCGTTTTTTCCAGCCAAGTGCACTTATCAAAAGGATGAGCGGAATAGCTGAAACGCGCAATCGCGCATCGGCTTCGGTAAAGGCTGAAACAGAAGCAAAATACAAAAGCCCCATGAGTAAAATCCAGTGCACACCTTTTTTGTGCAACTCTGATCTAAGTGGAAGAAAGCCGATGTAAAGAATCAACAGCATTCCGACTTGGAAGAGTAGAATCAGCCAAATCCATTCAGGGTTGCTCACTTTGCTTCTTGCATTTGGCTCAACTGGAAACCATGGGCCTGCTTTCTCCGAACCAAATTGCTCGCTGATATAGGATCTCATCGGTTTGATGAAAAAGAAGACAAAAGACTTAATCCAGAGTTTAGCAAAGACCAAAGGATGTTCTGTAATCTGCTGGTAGAGCTCTTCGTGTGCTGCCTCTGAAAATTCTTTTGGATAACTCGGTTCTTTCCAAGCCTCTTCGTCGAAGTATTTGTTGCGTAAGCTCAGCTCTTCTTCGGTGCGACTGGATTGATTGACTTCTGCCAGGATGTTTGATGAAGTGTGAAAAAGCATGTTCAGCTCCCCAGCAATGCTCAAGT
>CAXAIH010000258.1:0-3189 GCA_963968755.1 uncultured Flavobacteriales bacterium | reverse complement strand
TTTCTCACGAAATTGAAATCCGAAATCTGAGGGATTTTCCATGATGAGTTTCACGGCAATCATGCGGTATACATAGCGGGCAGTTTCTGGGTTGAGGTAAAGATCGTAGTAGTTATCTACGCTTTGTTTTGCTAAGGTGCGATCCATACCGTTCATTCCCATATTGTAAGAAGCTGCTGCAAGGGTCCAGCTGCCGTACTTTCCATAACCTTCTTTGAGGTATTTAGCCGCTGTGGCGGTAGCTTTTTCAAGGTGGTATCGCTCATCCACTTCACTGTCGATACGAAGGCCATATTCTTTCCCAGTCGTTTTCATGATTTGCCAAAAGCCAACCGCACCAGATGGACTGACGATATCGAGAAGCCCGCTTTCAATGAGCGCTAGATATTTAAAGTCTTCCGGAATCCCTTCTTTTTTGAGTTGCAGCTCAATTTGTGGGAGCCATTTTTTTGCGCGTTTGAAAAAGAGTAGTGTCTGACTTTGCCAGTATGTATTTACGAGCATCTCACGATCCAGACTTTCGTACACATCACTCCGTTGTACAGGAACTTCTTCGGAGAGGAAGTCTAATTTTCCTGGAAGCTCCAGAGCATAAACACGATAGTCCTTGTTGAACTGTTGTTTGAAGTTCTGATCTTCCTTGTCGGGAATGCTGTAAAAGGAAAGGGAGCTTAGGAGTAGGCCTGTAAAAGCAAAAAGTGCGAGTGCCTTCCAGAGCTTAAGCGCGCTCGAGGATTCGGCTTTGGGATTTTCTTGTTTCATCGTGAAAGCGTTTTCTTGCTTTCCGAATTCGGGTGATGCTGTATAGGCTTCCAAACACGGAGAGGAAGTATAGCATAAAGGTAGCTGTTAAAAGATGGCTCCATGGGTTGAGGAAACGTACAATTATCCACACCATAATGAAGCTAAGTACACTGATGCCAATAAAGAGGAAGGCAACCTTTCGGTCGCTTAGTCCCATATAAGAGAGGTGGTGGGTGGTGTGGTCCTTTCCGCCAATGTAAGGAGGCTGGCCTCTGCGCAGTCTGTTGATGATTACGGTTGCCGTATCTGAGATCGGAATGATGAAGGCCAAGGCAACAATGCAGAGTTGTTTTCCGCTTGCTTCTATCCCACTAATTCCTTTATTGTTCCAGAAATAAATGATTCCAATGGCGGCCAAAAGAACACCTAAAAACTGTGAACCTGTATCTCCCATGAACATCTTGGAGGGATGCCAATTGTATATCAAGAAGGCGATCAGTGCTGAGAGGGTTCCAAGGATTAGTGCCAAATAGAAGTGGCTGAAATCTGGGCTGTAGTTCAAGGCGACCAAAGCGATTCCAAGAATAAAGATCGAGACGACTGTAGTGATGGAATCCATGTTGTCCAGCATATTGATGGAGTTCATTACCGCAACAACCCAAATAACGGTGATGATGTGGTTCAGGATTTCCAACGGAAAAAGCGAGATGGTTGTGCCAGTTAATGAGAGAAGAAGTCCACAAAAAATCTGCGTAGAAAGCTTCAATGCAGGGTTTGTGTTGTAGGCATCGTCAGAAAGCCCCATCAAGAAGCCTAAGCAAACCGCACCCAGCACTCCTAGGTTTTGAGTGGAGAGTAAGGTTCCTTCGAAATTGAAGAACACCGTGTACACCGAATAGGTGATTAAGAAGATGATGAAGAAGGAAATTCCACCCAGGGATGGTTTGGATTCCGAGGCCCAGCGGATCATGTTGGCATCAGCTGTTCTTTTACCCAAATTCTTTGAAAATTTCAAGAGAATCTGGTTCAGCATGATGGAAAAAGTGAAGGTAAAGCCAAAGAGAATGGCGTACTTCAAAATTAAAATCTGTGTATCGACACTTTCTGCTTCCAAACTGCTGCGAAAGTACGTTAGTGGTCTAAAATGGGCTCACAAAGTCTGTGAACGACAAAGCTTTTCGGTCTTTGATAGATAAGATGGGATTTTCAACACCCCAAGGGATGTCTAAATCGTGGTCATTCCATTGGATACTCACCTCAGAATCCTTGTTGTAAAAGTTGCTGCATTTATAGCTAAAGAGCGTATTCGGCTCTAAAGTCAAAAAGCCGTGAGCAAATCCAGTAGGTAAGTAAAGCAGCTGTTTGGATTTATCGTCGATGACGAAACTTTTTTGTACTCCATAAGTTGGTGAGTCTTTTCGGAGATCAACAGCCACATCGAGCACTGAACCTTGAATAACACGAACTAATTTAGCTTGCGCATGAGGCGGATTTTGGAAGTGAAGTCCGCGCAACACACCTTTTTCGGCACTTAAACTTTGATTGTCTTGAACGAATTGATCTTCGATTCCAAGTTGAGCGAATACGCTTGCGCTGAAGCTTTCAAAGAAGTAGCCTCTTGAATCTTCAAAAACCCTAGGTTCCAAAAGCTTCAGCCCGGAAAGGGGCTCATCAATTAATTTCATTTACCCTTTGATCTGAGGCGTTTCCAAAATCCTTCTCGTTTCTTCTCGTCTTCGTAATAGCCACCACCATATCCATACCCGTAGCCGTATCCATAGCCGTATCCGTAACCATAGTGATAGTTGTAACCACCACCGGTAACATCAGCTCCATTCAGAATCACTGACAAGTTTTTAAGATTATTCTCTGTAACAATACGGTCAACGTTTTGTACAAAGTGTCGTTTTGAGTAGTGCGCTCTGAAAATGTAGATCGGGTAATCGGCAATCTGCAGGCAGTATACTCCATCTGTCACCAGTCCGACAGGTGGGTTGTCGATGATGACGACATCGTACAGTTTGTAGAGATCCTTAATGATCTCATCTAACTTTCCATTAATAATGAGCTCGGAGGGATTTGGTGGAGTTGGACCCGCTGTGATGAAATCGAGATTCTCAAGTTCCGTATGATTCATACAGTTCTCAATCTCGTCCATTCCCACCAAAAGTGAACTCATTCCTCTGTCGTTGTCAACGCCGAAACCAAGGTGGATTTTTGGTTTTCGCATGTCGAGGTCAAGGATGATGACCTTTTTACCTGAGAAGGCGATGATACCGGCTAAATTTATGGCAACGAAGGTTTTTCCTTCTCCGGAAATAGTCGAAGTAATCGCAATGGTTTTGCTTCCTTTTTGGTTGTTGATGAACTGCAAATTGGTTCTCAGGGTTCTGAAAGCTTCGGCCAAAACCGACTTAGGTTTCTTGTCTACAATCAGCTGAGAGA
>CAXAIH010000257.1:0-3192 GCA_963968755.1 uncultured Flavobacteriales bacterium | reverse complement strand
GGCTTAGAGGATCAGAGAAAGGATCAACTTGCTCGAATTAGTTTGGTGAAAAAGAAGATGAAAAGTTTATAGCAGAATGACTGAAGTAGCTGACCTAAATACTGAGATTGATCGCGAAGTTTTATTGAAAGCTTGGCGCTTGATGACCACTGCAAGAGCGCTCTCCGAAAAGTATGAAGAGAATGCCAAGGTGACCTCAAAATACGTTCACGCAACCTCAGGAGGGCATGAAGCGGTTCAATTGGCCCTCTCAATGCAGTTGAAAAGAGAAGATTGGGTTGCACCCTATTACCGCGACGACAGTATTTTATTGGGAATAGGTATAAGTCCGTATGAATTGATGCTTCAACTTCATGCAAAAAAGGACGACATATTTTCTGGTGGTCGAACGTATTATTGTCATCCTTCCCTAAATCGGGACGATATGCCCAAAATCCCGCATCAATCTAGCGCGACAGGTATGCAGGCCATTCCTACCACTGGAGTTGCTATGGGTGTCCAATACATAGAGAATCAAAATCTACAGAGCTTTGATAGTCCACCCGTGGTTGTTTGCTCACTTGGTGATGCCTCTGTTACGGAAGGGGAAGTTGCAGAAGCCTTGCAAATGGCAGCGCTCAAGCAATATCCGATCCTGTACTTTGTGCAAGACAATGAATGGGATATTTCTGCAACCTCTAAGGAGACACGCGCTCAAAACGCCGCAGAATACGCTCAAGGATTTAAGGGAATTGAAGTGCGCCAGGTAGAAGGCAATGACTTCCAAGCGTGTTATGCAGAGTTAGAGGACATCCTCGATACGATGAGGAAAGAACGTCGTCCATTTTTGCTCCACGCACCAGTTCCACTTCTTGGTCATCACACTTCAGGAGTTCGCCGAGAATGGTACCGCGACGATTTGGAGGAGCATCAAGAGCGTGATCCTTTTCCGAAGTTTCATACTTCCTTGTTGGAGAATGGCTTCACGGCGGAAGAATTAGAGCAGATACGGATTGAAACACGAGCACTCGTCGACAAAGAATATGAGGAGGCACTTCAGGCTCCAGATCCAGAGCCTTCGGATCTGTTCAATTTCGATTATGCTCCAAGTCCGATTACAGAGGAAAAAGGAATTCGCGAGCCAGAGGGAAAAGAGCCCACAGTTATGGTGGATTCTGCCTTATTCGCTGTGCAAGAGATTCTTGCCAAACATCCAGAAGCATTGCTTTACGGTCAAGATGTTGGTGGTCGCTTAGGCGGGGTTTTCAGGGAAGCTGCAACCTTGGCGCAAAAGTTTGGTGACGAAAGGGTTTTTAATACGCCAATCCAAGAGGCGTTTATCGTAGGAAGTACCGTTGGTCTGTCCTGCCTTGGTTTAAAGCCAATTGTAGAAGTCCAGTTTGCTGATTACATATGGCCTGGTTTGAATCAACTCTTTACAGAGGTGAGCCGGTCATACTATCTCTCAAACGGGAAATGGCCTGTGAGCAGCATTTTGCGTGTACCTATTGGCGCCTATGGCAGCGGTGGTCCATATCACTCTTCATCTGTGGAAAGTATCGTGAGCAACATAAGTGGAATTAAAGTCGCTTATCCGAGTACTGGTGCGGATTTAAAGGGATTAATGAAATCTGCTTTCTACGATCCGAATCCCGTGGTTATGCTCGAGCACAAGGGCTTGTACTGGTCGAAGATCAAAGGCACAGAAGGTGCTAAGACCATCGAACCAGATGAAGACTATGTGATACCATTTGGTAAAGGAAGAATCGTTCAAGAGGCTCAAGCCGAAAAAGTTGAAGCGGGAGATTCCATCTGTGTGATTACCTATGGAATGGGTGTTTACTGGTCTCTTTCTGCAGCGGAGTCCTATCCTGGTCAAGTAGAGATTATTGATTTGCGCACCTTGGTTCCTCTCGATGAGGAATTGATTGTGAACACGGTTAAGCGTCATTCCCGCTGTTTAATCGTTACTGAAGAGAAGCTCGAAAACTCGTTTGCCATGGCCCTTGCGGGAAAAATTCAACGACACTGTTTTGAGTTTTTGGATGCACCTATCGAAGTAATTGGCTCCCAGAATATGCCGGCCATTCCATTGAACTCCACCCTTGAAGCCGAGATGATTCCGAACGCTGAGAAAGTGAAGGAAAAGATGGATGCGCTCTTTGCCTACTGATTTGATACTTTTGGTCCATGCTGAAAAGGTGGATACGTTTCCTGTCTATAGATTTATGGTTGATGAACCTCGCGGACCTTCCCAAGAATCGGGGATTCTTCATTCGACAGTTGCGAGTTATTGTTTTGGCCATTCGTGGCTTCAATGAGGATAAGGTAAATCTTCATGCAACGGCCCTATCTCTTTTTTCAGTCCTTTCTGTGGTACCCATCTTAGCATTGGCTTTTGGGGTTGCGAAAGGTTTTGGCCTCGAAGAGCTTATGCAAGACGAGATTCGAAAAGCATTTGCTGCAAACCCCGATATTGCGAGTTTTTTAATTGATTTTGCCACCACAGCATTATCGAATACGAAAGGCGGATTGATTGCAGGTATCGGAGTTGTTGTTTTGCTCTTTACCGCAATGCGTGTTCTCAATAACATTGAAGTTGCCTTCAACGAAATCTGGCAAATAAAGAAACCTCGTCCACTCTTTCGGAAGTTCAGTGACTATCTAACAATGATTCTGGTTGCACCGATTCTGGTGCTTCTCTCGAGTAGCATGACGGTTTTTATTTCCAGCAGTATGGTGCGCTTGATCAATAATTTCGACTTCCTTGAATTCATTGCTCCCTTGGTGGAAGGTTCTTTGGGTTACGTTCCTTACGTGATCATGTGGCTGGTTTTCACGGTGCTGTATTTAGTGATGCCGAATACCAAGGTGAAGCTTGGCCCTGCACTTTTTGCGGGAATCATCATCGGAACGGTCTTCCAGCTGTTCGAGCAAGCCTATATCTTTTTCCAGGTAGAAGTGTCTACCTACAACGCGATCTATGGAAGCTTTGCGGCAATACCACTTTTCATTATTTGGATGCAAGCTTCTTGGTTGATGATTCTCTTTGGAGCAGAACTGTCATTCGCCCATCAGAACGTGGAGAGTTACCAATTCGAGAGTGGAGCACTAGAAGTGAATGAGCGGCAAAAGCGAATCTTGGCTGTGCTACTTCTAAAGCGTATCATTGCTAATATTCATAATCACGACGCACCTTTATCGGCCCCGGAG
>CAXAIH010000256.1:0-3202 GCA_963968755.1 uncultured Flavobacteriales bacterium | reverse complement strand
GACTTTAGCTCACCGGCTTCTTCAAGAAGAAAAAAGAGAGTGCCAAACTTGTTGTCGACCTTATCTAGTTTACGCTCAACGCGAACCATCATATTCTCCTCCTCCGTTGTGTAAGGCTTCATTTCAAGTTCAAAACGAACATCTTTCTGAATATGCTTTACCTCTATCACATAGCGCTTGAAGCCATCTTTGTGGATAAGCAGGGCTCTTGAATTTCCGGGGAAATATCCATTGAAACGGACGAAGGCCTTGCCTTCCATATCGGTCTTTACCGAGGCAATTTGTTTGGAATTTTCAAATACTTCTATTCGAACACCACTCTCTGTTCTAAGAGCAGATTTGAGATTTGCTTCAATAGCATATTGCTGAGAAAGTGAAAGTAGGCTCGGGAGAACAAAGCCTATGAAAAGGAGTAATTTCTTCATCATCTTTTCTTAAAGGAAAGGCAAAGGTAGCAGAGAGAATTGGCTAGAGAAAAGGAATTCCTAATTCAATGATTCGGAAAACTTGGGGCAGCTATATTTGTAGCTCACGAATTCAAAAGGCATGTACGGCAAATTGGAAAGGCATCTTCAAGAAGAACTACAAAATATTGAAGAGGCTGGTCTCTTTAAAAAGGAACGGATCATTATAGGTCCACAAGATGCTTCCATAAAGGTGAGCACTGGAGAAGAGGTTTTAAACTTCTGTTCAAACAACTACCTCGGCTTGTCGTCGCATCCAAAAGTTGTAGCTGCAGCCAAAACCGCTTTGGATACACATGGCTTCGGAATGTCTTCTGTAAGATTTATTTGCGGAACCCAAGACATCCACAAAGAACTTGAGCAAAAGATTGCCGACTTCCTAGATTGTGAGGACACCATTCTTTACGCAGCTGCCTTTGATGCCAATGGTGGTGTTTTTGAGCCACTGCTTACCGCCGAAGATGCCATCATTTCGGATTCCTTAAATCACGCTTCCATCATCGATGGAGTTCGCTTGTGCAAAGCACAGCGTTACCGTTACAACAACAACGACATGGCAGATTTGGAGGCAAAACTTCAAGAAGCTCAAGCGCAGAGATTTAAAATCATCGTCACCGATGGCGTGTTCTCCATGGACGGATATGTTGCACAATTAGATAAGATCTGCGATTTAGCTGAGAAATACGATGGCTTAGTTATGGTAGACGAATGTCATGCAACTGGATTCATTGGAAAAACAGGAAGAGGATCTGTTGAGTTAAGAAACGTTCTCGGACGTGTTGACATCATTACTGGCACCTTGGGGAAAGCTTTAGGTGGAGCCATGGGTGGATTTACAACAGGCCGAAAAGAGATTGTTGAAATGCTTCGTCAACGTTCACGTCCATATTTATTCTCCAATTCCTTGGCTCCTTCAATAGTTGGTGCGAGCATCGCCGTTTTTGACCTTCTAAATGAAACTACCGACTTACGTGATACGCTTGAAGAGAATGTAAATTACTTTAAAGAAGGAATTAAAGCAGCTGGCTTCGATTATAAAGATGGTGAGTCGGCAATTGTGCCGATTATGCTATACGACGCAAAGCTTTCTCAAGTTTTTGCTGACCGCTTATTGCAAGAAGGCATATATGTCATTGGCTTCTTCTACCCAGTGGTACCAAAGGATCAAGCTCGAATTCGAGTTCAACTATCGGCCGGTCACAGTCGTGCACATCTCGACAAAGCCATTGCTTCATTTACCAAAGTTGGTAAGGAACTGGGCGTCATTTAATTGCTCAAAAATCTCTTGATTTTACGGTCTTGAAAATTTTAGAGATTCAGACCTTGTAGGCCGCTAATAAAAGTTATATCTTCGCAGCCCCTTTTTTAGGGGCTTTTGCATTGAATTTTACCCAGCAAACAGAACAGAGGTGAATACATTAAGTTATAAAACAGTATCACAACGAAAAGAAGACGTTCAAAAAGAATGGCTTATCGTTGATGCCACAGATCAGGTATTGGGCCGTTTGGCTTCATCAATTGCCTACGTATTGAAAGGAAAACACAAAGCGAGCTACACTCCGCACAACGACGACGGAGACGTAGTGATTGTGATCAATGCCGACAAGATCAAGACAACCGGAAACAAAGCTGGACAGAAAACCTACTTGCGTCACACGGGTTATCCGGGTGGTCAGCGTGAGACGAAGTTCGAAGATATGTTGAGGGATCACCCTGAGCGCATCATTGAAAAAGCAGTGAAAGGGATGCTGCCAAGAACCAAACTTGGACGTCAGCAGTATACTAATCTATACGTGTACGCTGGAAGCGAGCACGCTCATGCTGCTCAACAGCCTAAAGAAATTAACATCAATTCAGTCCGATAAGAATGGAAATAGTCAACGCACTCGGAAGAAGAAAGAATTCTGTTGCACGGATTTACCTCAGCAAAGGAAAAGGTAAAATCTCTGTAAACAACCGCGAACTAAGCGAGTACTTCCCTACTCAGATTCTTCGCAACAAGGCGCTCAAGCCATTAAAAGTAACCGATAACGACAACAAGTTCGATCTTAAAATCAACGCTGATGGCGGTGGTGTTAGCGGTCAAGCTGGTGCGGTTTCTTTAGCCATTGCACGTGCACTGGTTAAGTTGGACGAAAGCAACAAAGAGTTATTGAAAGCTGAAGGCCTCATGACTCGTGACCCAAGAATGGTTGAACGGAAGAAACCAGGTCAGAAAAAAGCAAGAAAGAAATTCCAATTCAGCAAGCGTTAATATTGGCGTTCTTGTTTAGTATCCAAACTACTAGGACTTCTTGCAGCAATGCAGAAATAACTTAGGGTTGCTTACTCGGAATGTAAACACGATTTAAAACAATATCCAAATGTCTAAAACCACTTACAAAGAACTTCTCGGGGCCGGTGTACACTTCGGTCACTTAAAGAGAAAGTGGAATCCAAACATGGCTCCATATATTTTCATGGAGAAGAACGGAATCCACATCATCGATTTGCACAAAACTTTGGCAAAGCTTGAAGAAGCAGCCAATGCACTGAAGCAAATTGCTTCTTCAGGAAAAAAAATCCTTTTCGTCGCCACAAAAAAACAAGCTAGAGATATTATTCTCAAGCGTGTAGGTGAAATCAACATGCCATACGTCACAGAGCGTTGGACTGGAGGAATGTTAACCAACTTCGTAACCATCCGCAAAGCGATCCGCAAGATGGACGCCATCGACAAATTGTTGAAGGACGAAGAA
>CAXAIH010000255.1:0-3206 GCA_963968755.1 uncultured Flavobacteriales bacterium | reverse complement strand
AAGCGCATCCTTCTTACTGGAATCGGTGGTGGCGGAACCAACAACCTTTACCGCGACATAACTCTCTCTAAACTACAGCTCGATGAGTTCGAATTTTTCGGAAGTAATCTTGACAAACAAGTCATAGGTAGATCACCTCTGAGCAAGAATTTCGTTTTGCCAAGCGCTAGCAGTCCAGAATATACCGAGGTGTTGAACACCCTAATTGCGCGTGAAGGCATTGACTTGATCATCCCAAACAACGATCGTGAAGTAGGTCGTATTTCGGAAGACAGAGATAAAATCAATTGCAGGTTGTTTCTCCCTGAGGACGAAGCGGTGAAGAGCTGTCAGGACAAATTTGTGTTCTATGAGAGACTGAGGGATGAGATTCCTATGGCTAAGAGCATTGAATTGAAAAGCCTGGATGATGTTGAGCCTACCATGAATGAAATTGGAGGTGACAAAGTATGGGTGCGGCCTAAAAGTGGGTCGGGTTCCAAAGGTGCGTCATGGGTATACAATGCTGAACAAGCAAGAAACTTCATCAAACTTTGGATTGAGCTAAGAGGTTTTGACGTAGAGGACTACACGATTTCTGAATTTCTTCCGGGCAGGGATTTTTGCTTCCAAAGCGTATGGAATGAAGGAGAGTTGGTTGTTGCCAAAATGTGCGAGCGATTGTCATATTACGGTGGAGCCAACCGGATAAGCGGGATGTCTAGCTCACCGGAGATAGCCAAAACCATTTACGACCAAGCAGCCTACGACACCATATTTAAGGCTATTCACTTGTTAAGTGATAAGCCACATGGCAACTTTAATTTTGACTTGAAAGGAAGGGATGCGACCGAGATGTGTGTAACCGAATGTAATGTGGGGAGATTCTGTATGATAACCCCAATCTTTGATTTAACGGGTGAGCATAGTACTGTTGAGATGTACATCAGAGCAGCCTTCAATGAGTCACTTCCCGTTAATAATTCAATTGATTATCAGGAAGATATGTATCTACTCCGTGAATTGGATAATCTTCCAAGAATTATGAGTGCTGAGATGATTGAAAATCATTCAATCGATTTAACCCCCTAATTTTAGTGCAGCTTTTTGAGCAAATAAGTCTGACGGTTATCTGTGCCATGATTGGAGTGTGCACTTGGTTATTTGTTAAGCTGAACCACTACAAAACGCTAAGGGCAAATTTTCAGTATTTTACAGGGGATTCAGTCACCCATATTAAGATTATTGATGCACTTCGGAAGTACGGTCGTGCCAAGTTAAGGATTGATCAATTTGTGATTTTGAACAGATTCGCCTACCCGGTAATGTTCCATGAATTTGTTCGAAGGTTTTTTAGTAAATCAAGAGTCCACCGAAATCCATTTCTTCCTAATATCATTCTTCAATTTTTAGCCTTTGCACTTTTCATTGGACTCTGTTTCGCGATTGGTGACAGGCCGCCTCTAAGTTCTTTAGAGTGGGTCTCCATGTGTTCTTTGTTTTTTGTCCTCCGTGTTTCAGAATGGCGCCTCGACCAGGACAACTTCCACTACATCTTTCTGACACCGCGTTTTTTGGTAAAGCTGTTCACTGGATTTGCAGTAGCAATTATGGTGCTTTATGAAAGTGACAGAGAAATGACCACGATGGTAGTAGGTGTCTTGGCGAGTACAGGGACCATGTTAAGTTCGAAATTTGGCCGGCAAGTCTTGGTGTTTTTTGCACCCATCTATTCTCTCCTTGTCTTGTCATTTTCTCCTCTCATCATGCTTCTTGGAGGAATGGTCATGTCCATGCTTCTGACCAAATTTCGAATAGTTAAATCCTTTATTCACACTTGGAAGTATTCATTGGTAATTTATAAGAAGTACATCAAGCCATTCAATGCAACCAATATGTCACATTTCCTTTCTGGGAATGACTTGCGCAAACAGTTCGCCGGAATGAGATGGAGAGAGTTGATTGTACATTTGATTGTTCATGAACCAATGCGCTTGCTCGTGAAGTTTCCAGAGTTGGTTGTTGTTGTGACGGCAATTCTTTTGTTTGGGCAAGAAATGCAAATGTCTATTCCGATTTTGATTCTCATTGCAATTGCATATTGGACATCCTTAAAACGTTTTTCCCACTTAGGTGAAGGTTTTAGGTATGTTGAGTACGGCGGATATTTTTTGATTCCCTTGATGGCGTCTTCGGTACTCGCAAAAACTGAGGGTGAAATTCAACTTGTTGTTACCGCTTTAACGCTAATGGCTGGCCTTATTAGCCTCTTCATTCAAGGCAAACTGATTCAAAGGGTTAGTTTTTCGAATAGTACAAGGGAAGTGGATTTTTTTAACTCTCTCCAGCTCTCAAGTAAAGACACAGTTTTTAGCATGAGTTTCCATACAGCAGCTCAAATTGCCATGCATTCGGAGGCACGCACTTTTCGGTGGCAGCCTGGAGGAATTGTGGAGGAGGCAAAATATAAAGAGTATTTTGAGGATTACCCTCTGTTATCATTTCAATGGGCTCACCTATTTAAAAAACATAATGTGACTCACGTAATTGAGCACAAGAGCATTTTTGAAAAGTATAAGAAGGCCTATAATTTTGAAAACATCGTACAGATTGCGGAAGATGACCAAATGATTGCTTTTCAATATCAAAAGCCGCTAGATTTGTAGGGGATTAGTAATTGGGCTAGTTCGAAAAGAATCTCTGAAATTTTTTGTTTGAGATGGGAAAGAAAGTAAGAATATTAGGTGTTTCAGCAAGCCTCAGGAATGCGCGAAGAGGATTCGGTAATGTCGAATTGATTGAGCAGATAAATGCCTGTGCGACTGAAGAAGAAATGAAACACTTTCTTGAACAAGAAGCCCTGACCCACCTAAACAACTTCAAGGAAGCTGGGCGCGATAGCCGGGAGCCTTTCGATCAGATTTACAAGAACTTAAAGAAACTCAAAGGAAATCGAGGCTTGAGCAATTCAGAGGTAGCCCTGAGTTCCGCACTTTGGAGTGCTAAAGAGTGCGGTGCGGAAATCGAGCACCTTTCCTTGGCAGAATACTTCAAGGAAGGTCGAGGATTGATGAACGAAGAGGAGATGGAGCAGAAGCTTATTGAAGCAGACGGCATCATCATTTCAACTCCAGTTTATTTTGGCGACAGAGGTTCTTTAGCTCAATCCTTACTTACTCACATCAGAAACAAGCCGGAACTTCAAGCCAAGCTGTGTCATAAGATTT
>CAXAIH010000254.1:0-3217 GCA_963968755.1 uncultured Flavobacteriales bacterium | reverse complement strand
GTAGAATGGGATGAGGCGTACGATTTCATCGTAAATAAGCTCAACAAAATAAAAGAAGAAGACGGTCCGGATGCCATTGCAGGAATTTCCTCTTCACGCTGTACAAACGAGGAGAACTACCTCATGCAGAAGTTCATTCGTGCAGTGGTTGGAACAAACAACATCGATGGTTGTGCACGAGTATGCCACTCTCCTACTGCTCTTGGAATGCAGCGAACCTTCGGTACTGGAGCTGCGACCAATTCCATCGAAGACATTAAACACACCGATATGATGATGGTGATTGGCGCGAATCCAACGAAAGCTCACCCAGTTACGGGAGCCAAGTTGAAGCAAGCCGCCATGAAAGGAACTAAGCTCATCGTGATCGATCCTTACAGAACTGAGATCGCGCGTTATGCCGATTTCCATCTTCAATTGCGTCCAGGAACGAACGTAGCTGTGTTGAACATGATGTTGTACTACATCATCATGGATGAGTTGGTTGATCAAAAATTCGTTCAAAATCGGACTACCGGCTACGATGACTTCATCAAGAGCATCCATCACTTGGACATCGATAAGCTTGAAGAAGTGAGTGGTGTTGACCGTAATTTGGTTCGTGCTGCTGCGAAAGCTTATGCTACGGCTCCGAATGCGATGTCCTTTCACGGACTTGGAGTTACTGAGCATTCACAAGGAACCTTTACGGTGATGCAAATCGCTCAGTTGGCGATGATTACAGGAAATATTGGTCGCCCAGGAGTTGGCGTAAACCCACTTCGTGGACAAAACAATGTTCAAGGTTCAGCTGATATGGGCGTACAACCGCATCAAGGTGCAGGTTATATGGACTATACTCAACCGGGTATTACGAACATCTACGAAGACTACTACGGAGTTTATATGCCAACAAAGATGGGCTTGAAAATTCCTGAAATGTTTGATGAGAGTATTGCTGGAAAGCTACGCGCCATGTGGATTATCGGAGAAGATGTTGCACAGACAGATCCGAATACTCAGCACGTGGTGAAAGCCTTGAGCAGTTTGGACATTTTAATTGTTCAAGAGCTCTTCATGACAGAAACAGCCAAACTCGCAGACGTTGTTCTTCCAGGAGCTTCTTTCTTGGAGAAAAGCGGAACCTTTACAAATGGGGAACGTCGAATCCAGCGCGTGAATAAAGTTGTGGACCCAGTTGGGGAAGCAAAGGTTGACGGACAGATCATCATTGACGTGATGAATCGTATGGGTTACGCTCAGCCCGATTACGATGCAGAGGGAATGCTCAAAGAAATTGCAGGCATTGTTCCCTTCTTCAAAGGAGCAACATGGGCTGGACTCGCCGAAAATGGCAAACAATGGCCAGTTGCAGAGGATGGAACAGACACTCAAATTCTACACGAGAAAGAATTTAAAATTGGAAAAGGACGCTTCTACTACTTCGACTGGAGAGAATCCGAAGAAGTGGCGGAACACGCCAAGGAATATCCTTTCATCTTAACTACGGTTCGAGAGCTTGAGCATTACAACTGTGGCGCCATGACACGTAGAACGGCGAACGTAGAAATACTTCAGGAAGACTTTTTGGTGCTCAATCCAAAAGATGCTGAAAGCAAGAATATTGCTGACGGTGACATGGTGTGTATGACCAGCGACCGAGGTAAAGTAGATGTACGAGCACGTGTTTCGGATGATGTAAAGCCAGGCGTACTGAGCTCTACCTTCCACTTCCCAGACATTATGCTCAACAACATCACTTCGAATGTTTCCGACAGTGAGGCGATGTGTCCGGAGTATAAGGTAGTGAGTGTGGATATTCGCAAATCGAAAGGAGTTCACAAGCATCAACCGGCGACTACGTTAAACTAGTTGATTCACTCGAGTCCCTTAGCCTGTCGAAGGGCACGTGGTCAATAAACGCTCATTAAGTTCAAGTCGGGATTCGCTGCCGCGAAATCCTTCAATGGACTCAAATCCAAAGCAAGCTAAACTCTTCCCTACTCTCGAATTATTTATTTGATTTAGGCCAGCCATTCATTTTCAATCGATATAGTTCCGATTCTTCTAGTTTTGCAGCCGCAATGGCAGATTCCATAAATCTTAAGGAGAATTTCCAGGAAGTAAGCGCCCAACTTCCAGAAGGAGTGCTTTTGGTGGCAGTCAGTAAAACCAAACCCAACTCACTCGTCCTAGAGGCCTACAATCTAGGCTATCGCAATTTTGGTGAGAACAAGGTGCAAGATTTAGCCGCCAAGGCTGAGATACTTCCTGAGGATATTCATTGGCATTTTATTGGACACTTACAGACCAACAAGGTTAAGTACATCGCACCCTTTGTTCACCTCATCCACTCCATCGACAGTTTGAAACTTCTTAAGGAAGTTCAAAAGCGCGCTGCTTCGAACGATAGAACGATTTCAGTTCTTCTGCAGGGAGCGATATCCGAGGAAGACACTAAGTTCGGATGGGACCTAGAAGAGATGTCAAGCTTCTTCGATAATGAAGAATGGCAGAACTACCCAAATGTTTCTGTGATTGGACTTATGGGAATGGCTTCAAACTCAAGCGATGAAACAGTGGTTAAGCGGGAATTTCAAAACTTGAGAACTTTCCGCGATCAGCACAGCTCAAAAGAACTTCCCTTAGTAGAACTGAGTATGGGAATGAGTGGAGATTTTAAATTGGCTATGGGCGAAGGAAGCACGATGGTACGCATAGGAAGCAGCTTGTTCGGAGTAAGAAATTATTGAGATGGCAACAAAAAAACAAAAGGAATTGCATTCGGATCTTCTTACCGACGATCCAAACAAAATTTACGCAGCCTTGAAAGATCTGCGGGTTCACGGGACGCGTGAAAGTATACCATTGGTCATCGATCAGCTGGGCAAAGATCTAGGAGATGTAATCGACAAGGAGGTTATTACCATTCTTGGCGATTTAAAAGACAAGAACACCGTTGAATTTTTCATTAATGCACTCGAAGATCCAAAGAATGTTGAAGTTCAAAAAGGGCTTCTTCAAGCCATTTGGAACGCCGACTTAAAAATCGACGAACATCTTCCCTACTTCGTGAGCTTGGCGATGAAGTCGGACTACCTCACTGCTTTTGAATGTTTCACAATCATCGAGCAAGCAGCGATCGAAGACGACATGGAAGCTTTAAACCTTATCGGCGATTTACGCGAAGCCCAGATGAGGGAGCATGAAAGCAAGGATATACTTGAGATGATTGTTC
>CAXAIH010000253.1:0-3225 GCA_963968755.1 uncultured Flavobacteriales bacterium | reverse complement strand
CCCCATCATTTCGCATGCCCAATTTTACACTGGCTCACAACAAACTTTTGGCAAGAATCGAGTTCAGCATGAGAATTTCTTTTGGTACTACTATCGCTTTGAAGACTATAACATCTACTTCTACGCAGGAGGAAATCAGATAGCTGAGTACACAGCACAAGCAGCGCGCAGGATCAAAAGTGACTTAGAGAGAAACTTCGATTACAGTATCAACGACAAGATTCACTTCATTGTCTACAACAAGATCGGTCAGTATCATCAAAGCAATATCGACTACATTGATGAGGAGTTTAATACGGGCGGTCAAACCCAGCTTTCAGGAAACAAAGTCTTCGTGTATTACGAAGGAGACTACAATAAACTGGATGAGCAGATAAGAAAAGGCTTAGCCACCATCATCATGAATAAGATGATGTACGGGGAAAACTGGAAGGAAGTCATTAAAAACTCCGCTCTACTCAATATCCCCGATTGGTACCTCAATGGTTTGGTCTCCTATGCCTCACGCGATTGGAATGCCAACATTGAAAATCGGGTGATCGATGGTTATGCAAGTAAGAATTACAAACGCTTTAATCGACTTGAAGGCATTGATGCCGAATATGCGGGTCATGCCATTTGGCGATACATCGAAGAAGTTTACGGTACCCGAGTAATACCCAACATCGTGTATATGGCTCGAGTGAGTAGGAATGTAGAAAGTGGGTTTCTTTTCGTACTCGGAACTTCTCTGAAAGAGCTGATTCAAAATTGCTCAGACTATTACATCGAGAAAGCGCAGATGGAGCTGAGCGATCGTGAAATGCCCGAAATCGAGTTGCCGTATAAAGGGAAAAAACGCCCTCTTTACCGAAATCTCAAGAAACAACCTGGAGGTTCTAAGTTGGCCTACGTGACCAATACAATTGGGCGAAACCGACTTTACGTGTACGATACGGAAACTAAAAAGCGGAAGAAAATCATGGCTGATGGAACCCGCTTGCAACGCGTGAACGACCAAAGTAAGCCTGTTGTTTTCTGGTCAAAAGACGGAAGTAAATTGGCTGTAATCACTGAGAAGAAGTCGAATTCATGGCTTACCCTTTACGATATCGAGACAAAGGAAAAGCTCGAAAGGCCAATCTACCAACTCGAAAAAATTCTGAATGCCGACTTTCATCCAACCGGGAAAAACATCGTACTCTCAGCAATCAATAGAGGTCAAACCGACCTGTACACCTTCACCTATTTAAGCAGTGTTTTAAAGCGCCTGACCAAGGATATATACGATGATTTAGAACCTCACTATAGTCAAGATGGAAAGCATGTTCTTTTCAGCTCCAATCGTCCGAGTGCGATCGAAGAAGACCCTGAAAATCCTGATGGGACTCTGCTTGCCGCAAAGGACATCTACACCTTAAATACTTCGCTTAAGAAGAACAACCTTAAGCAAATCACGAACACCCCTAATATCAATGAGAGCTCAGCCTTTCAATCCCAAGACCAAGGTTTTATTTTCTTGAGCGATGCAGGTAGTGTCATCAACCGATTCTCCGGAGTTCCCGATTCCGCAATTGCAGCCGTTGATACCAGCATCCATTACCGCTATTTCACCAATACGCGTCAAATCTCCGATTATCAGCGCAATATTCTAGAGCAGGACTATGACCCCATCACAGATGAGGTAGTGCAACTGATGTTAACCGATGGCAGGTATCGTTTCTACATAGAAAATGTAAAGGATCAAAAAACTCGTCCGGAAAAAGGCGAAGAGGCAGACTTGATTCCTGAAGTTCCGTTCAACGATGAAAGCTTTGGATCTAATCCAATTCATCTGGAATATAAGACCTACGAACTTGAGCCCAGCACTCCCAAAATTGACATCTACGATTATCGATTTGAAGAAGAGCAAGAAGCTCCAACTCAGGAAGTACAAAAAACAAAGAGGCCGCAGTATCAGGATAGTCTAACAGCGATTCCGCTCGCCCCTCTCAAGATGCCCAATCAGAGAAATTATGAAATGAACTTTACCGCGACCAATATGGTCAGTGCCGTTGATTTCAACTTTGCCAATCAACTCTACCAAGCCTACAATGGTGGGCCATACACTCCTCCTAGTATGGGCATGGTTCTCAAAGTAGGTGTATTAGATCTTTTTGAGGACTTCAAAATAGAAGGTGGACTTCGCCTCGGATTTAATGGCCTGAACACGGAGTACTTTATCAGTCTCGATGATCGCTCCAAACGCCTGGACAAACGCTATTCATTCCAACGCCAAAGCGTAACTCAGGTAGGTGCTGATCTGACGAGCACTGATTTACACATCAATCAATTCAAATACATATTGAAGTACCCCTTGAGTGAGACCTTTGCTCTGAGAAGCACTTTGGGTATGCGTTCGGACCGCTCGGTATATTTGAGTACGGATATCAACAACTTGCTACGCGACGACATCTATGAATTACGCCTCTCTGGTAAGCTCGAGTTGATCTACGACAACGTAAGAGACAAAGGCCTGAACTTGTACAATGGAACTCGATTTAAAGTCTTCGCCGAGCGCTATCAGCTCGCTAACAATTTTCGAGAAGACCTGAATGTCATTGGCTTTGATTTCCGGAACTATCAAAAAGTACATCGCGATCTGATTTTCGCGACGCGTGTGGCAGGCTCCACTTCCTTAGGCGCTCAAAAATTAGTCTACTACCTAGGCTCGGTTGATGGTTGGGTTATTCTTTCGGATCGGGAACGCTTTGATCGCCAAATTCAAATTTCAGAAGATCAGAATTATCGCTTTCAAACAATTGCCACCAATATGCGCGGCTTCATCCAGAACATTCGGAATGGAAACTCTTTTGCGGTAATGAACAATGAACTTCGTTGGCCTGTGTTCCGGTACTTCGCTAACCGACCTTTAAAGTCTGAGTTTACTTCCAACTTCCAGCTGGTACTATTCAATGATGTGGGTTCTGCTTGGACAGGTTGGAATCCATATTCCAAGAAAAATCAATTCAACACTTTCATTATTGAGAAGGACCCGCTCACCATTTATCTCGACAACAAAATTGACCCAATCGTAGCTTCTGTAGGAGTTGGTTTCCGCGCGAAAATCATGGGATATTTTGTTCGATACGATTACGGTTGGGGAATTGAAGATCGCGCCTTCCAAAAGCCAATATCCCATATTTCACTCGAGCTCGACTTTTAAGGATAGTATAGCGTAACAGCCGAAGGGCAGGGTTATTTTCC
>CAXAIH010000252.1:0-3236 GCA_963968755.1 uncultured Flavobacteriales bacterium | reverse complement strand
TTACGATACTTTTTGTCTGCTTCGGGTCTTCCAACTGATCGCAGATGGCGACACGTAAACCAGCACGTACCAGTTTAGGAAGATATGTATCAAGCGCATGATGAGGGAAGCCGGCAAGTTCAACACTGGAGGCTGCGCCGTTTTTTCTTTTGGTGAGCGTAATTCCAAGAATATCGGCAGCACTGACAGCATCGGCTCCGAAGGTCTCATAAAAGTCTCCTACGCGAAATAGTAAAAGGGCATCAGGGTGTTTCGCCTTAATGCTGTTATACTGTTTCATCAATGGAGTCTCCTTGGGCATCTTAATTCCTAATATTGTTCTTTTAGTGCTACGAATTTAGCTTTGGGTGTTGGAGTTGCTCTTTTTACCCCTCGCGAATTATCAGATTTTATGAACAGAAAATTGAAAAACGAAGAACTTGGGAGGATGGATGCTACGGAATTTCGGGATGCTGAGAAAAGGAACTTGATCGTTGCTTTGAACCGGATTCGAAGTGCGCATAACGTCGGGTCAATTTTCAGGACGTGCGATGCTTTCCTAATTGAGGAGATACTGCTAGGAGAGTACAGTCCGAAGCCGCCACGACGAGAGGTCATGAAAACAGCCTTAGGTGCGACGGAAACCGTAAAGTGGAGAGCTGTGGAGAGTTTATTTGACGAGCTTCAGCTACTTAAGCGCGACGGTTACCGAATTCTGAGTATTGAGCAAGCAGAGGGTAGCACCCAATTGAATAAGGTGGCACTTGGAGACCTGCCAAGCGTCTTAGTCTTCGGAAATGAAGTGGAAGGTGTGGATCAAGAAATAATAGATATTTCCGATGCCGTTGTTGAAATCCCTCAAATGGGAAGTAAGCACAGCTTTAACGTATCCGTTAGTGCAGGGATGGTACTGTGGGAGATGAGTAGGGGAGAATTTGACTAATCTTCGTCAGCACAGGTCCATCCGTTCTTTTCGTAAATACGGATTTGATCGTCGTAGACCTTAGGATGGTCGTTACATACTTCAGAGGTCATAGTCGAATCAAGCGCAAGGTCATAGCGATTGCAGGTAGTGCAACGTTCGCATGCGGTCCATGAGCTAACTGTTCCTAACGCAGTGATAACAAGTATTCCTTTAATAAGTCGTTTCATTGGGCTCAAAAATAGAATTAAATAGAAATCATGGAAGTTGAGAGCAACTAACTTCCCCAAAGGCAGACCATTGATTGTTGAGATCAGCTTCAAAGTCATTCAGTCTTTTAGTAGATCCGCAAAGCGTATCGCTTGTTTGACTCTCACCAAAATCGTCGATGTAGGCGCAATGGTGGCACTTTTCACACGAACATGTAAAGAGAAGTGCAATGTATAGTGGCAAGAGTCTCACCTAATATCACTCAGTAATTTCTTCACAGACCCAACCGGCAGCTTCGGCTTCATCAATAGACTGAGTAATTTTTTTTCCGCCACGTTCACAAATTTCCTGTTTCGGATACCCGCTAGCGTCTGTGCACAAATAGCACTTGTCGCATGAGGAGAACATTATAAGACTGGCTAGTGATAAAAAAACAATTCTTTTCATAGTTCTAGTTCCTAGGTGCCAAAGATAAGGTAGAAAATAGGGCAAAAAAAAGTCCGCCGAAGCGGACTTTAAAAGTATATGTTCATATCCTAGTTGCAGCTGCAACCCAGAGCTTCTAGTAAGTCTACAGAAGCATCATATTGATCTTTGCTGTCGAAGTCGCTTTCACAGATTTCATCTGAGTCACCGAAACAATCGCAAGTCACACATGTTGAGCAAGAAGACAATCCCATAAGGATAAGACCCGCTACTACTAATGATAGAAATCTCTTTTTCACCTAATTATGGTCTATTGCTCAGTACAATCGTATCCAAGAGCTTCCAAAGATGCAACTGCATCGTCTAGC
Source organism: uncultured Flavobacteriales bacterium (assembly GCA_963968755.1). Classification (GTDB taxonomy): domain Bacteria; phylum Bacteroidota; class Bacteroidia; order Flavobacteriales_G; family Salibacteraceae; genus UBA4419. Next base: position 1,331 of record CAXAIH010000252.1, on the reverse strand, counting down.
TCAGAGTTTGATACACCATCACCAGAACAAAGTTCTTGTGAAGTAGTTGTTCCAAGGAATTCCCATGAGCAATCGTAACATTTAGAGCAAGAAGACATGCTTGCTACGAAAAGACCGATTGCGGCAAATGATAAAAACTTTTTCATGACGCTGAATTTTGAATTTATAAATTAAGTTTCGGATGCAATGATAAGAATTTTTAGTTCACCAAACCGGTGAAGTCAGAGTCTTCCATGAACTTTAGGAACTCGACATCTGTCTTTGCTTTTGACTTTAATTTAGAGTCTTTGCTAATTGCAGACTTGAGGTTGTTCACCATCATTTCTTTGTTATCAGTTCGAGACCCTAGAATAGCTTTAAGGTAGTAACCTTCAGCACTTTCTTTGTCATCTCCTGACTCGATGGTGCTTGTGGCTCCTGTATTATCGCCGTTCAACATTTTGACAAGAGCGGCATTGAAATCTTTCGATCCACCAAAGTTGCTGATAGCACTTTCGTAGTCACCGTTCTTAATGTCAATGATTCCCATGTTGTATCCAACTTCTGGGCCTGCTCCAACTGCCTTAGCGTAGTATTCTGCAGCCTTGTCGCGATCACCTGACTTCATGGCAATGATTCCCATGTTGTTGTTTATGACTCCATTATCTGCTCGTTTTGCAGCTTCTTCAAATTCTGCTTGGGCATCTGAAATATTGTTCTGCAACATAAGAATGTAACCGGCGTTATTTGGGCCTCTCCAATCCGATGCGAATTGTGTCTTTGCTGTTTGATAGATGCTCAATTTCATTGTCATGTCGTCCGTCAAGGTTGCAGCGTAAAGCATTTCCTCGACGTTCAATTGACTAGGGTCCGATTTAGCGAGTTGTGAAATTTCCTCATCCGACTTCCCAACTTTTTCAGCCATGATGGTAAAAGAAGCACGTCGCTGTTGTGGAAGAATTTCCTCAGCCAAGAACTTGTAGGTCGCAGCCATATTCTTAATCTCTTTTTCTCTTTGATCTAAGTCGGTTGTCATTTTCAAAACTCGAACCACGATGTCTTTGTCTGGAAAATCACTTGCCAATACAGACTTTTCAAAACCTGCCCAATCCTCACCTTTTCCTTCTTTCTTGAAGAAATCGTCTGAATTCGCAGCTTCAATCTTTTTTGATCGCATCAAGCGCTGAACAGATTTTGCGGCAGTTTTAGCGCGATCGTTGGCCAGGTTGTCGTTCTTGTCCATTTCTCCATCAGGAGAAGCATAGGCACTGACAGCCATTCCCTTCCAAACTAAACCTTCCTCAACACCAGTGGCAATAAAGTCCTTTACTGCTTTCATGTCTTCATCGTTG
>CAXAIH010000251.1:0-3254 GCA_963968755.1 uncultured Flavobacteriales bacterium | reverse complement strand
TCTGTAGCAATGCGTCGTGTGTTTGGGTCCGCATACCCAGGAATAAGCTCCTTGAGTGGTGTAAAAACAACGATCGAAAGGATTAAACTGGCAAAGGCAATCAGAATTAAACCTCCCCAGGTGAATAGGTTCAAAGGTGAGAGCAACATCGAGAACTCTTCCTTGAAAGTCTCGTCGTTGATCAGTACCAAGCGAAACTTATGACGTAAGCGCTTGAGTCTTTCTTTTCCTTTTGATTCTTGTTTCGCCATAATAATGAGCGGCAAAGGTGGTACTTTGCCGGCAACCAATATTTCTGTTGAAAGGGCTTTGAATTAAAATAATTTTGGTCTTTTGTTGTTCTTAGGCCAGAAGTACCCTTTGCGATTGAAATCGAAGCACATAACATTCCTCCTTTTTCCGCTCCTAGCGTTGACTTGGTCGTGTTCTACCAAGAAAAACACCTGGATCAATCGCAACTATCACAACCTAAACGCGAAATACAACGGCTATTTTAACGGCAACGAAAGTTACGAAGAGGGCGTGTACAAATTGGTGAGTTCGCACAAAGAGAACTATAAGAAAGTGCTTCCCATTTTCATTCACGGCGATGAAAGCAGCGCAAAAAGCGTTTTTCCAGATATGGATAAAGCCATTAAAAAGGCCTCCAAAGTGATTCAACGACATTCCATGGACATTCGTGGGGTGGAGTATTGCAAGTGGATCGACGACACCTACTTGTTGATTGGAAAAGCCTATTTCATGAAACGCGAATACGCGGAAGCGCGAACGGTTTTTCGATACCAAACCAAACGCTATCCGCAAAGCAACACCTACTATTCCGGACAGCTATGGTTTGTAAAAAATTACATCGATGAAGGTGATTTTTACGAAGCAGACCGACTCTTGGACTTCTTGGAGTCGAAGAAGAGATTTCCTGAAGAACACAAAATGGAATTGTACGCAACTCGGGCTCATTACTTTGCTGCTCAGGGGGAATATGATGACGCCGTTGGCGATTTGGAGCGGGCCGTTTTGCTTTGCAAGAAGAACAAAAAGCAGACCAGGTGGATGTTCATTCTTGCGCAGATGTATCAAGAAATTGGAGAATCGCTGCAAGCCATTGCCAACTACAAAGAAGTTGAGCGCAGGAATCTGAATTACGAGCTCACCTTCTACGCACAACTTAACAGAGCATTCGCCTACGACGCCGAAGTTGGGAACGGTGCCGACGTGAAAGAAACGCTTTTGAAGATGGCCAAGGACGATAAGAATATCGAATACTTGGATCAGATCTTTTACGGCCTCGCAGATGTATTCATAAAAGAAGGAAATGACGATCGGGGAATCTTGTTTCTAAATATGTCGGTGGATGCAAGCTACAACAACAAGCTTCAAAAAGGTGAAACCTACTTGCGTTTGGCCGACTTGTACTTTGAATATCCCGATTACATTTTGGCACAAATGAATTACGACAGCGCCTCCAGTTTTCTCACCGACACCTACGAGGATTACGATCGCGTTGTTAATATGCGCGACAACCTTGGAGAGATTGTGAAGAACATCATCACGATTCAAACGGAGGATAGTTTGCAGCGCCTAGCGCGTATGCCTGAAGACGATCGTTTGATCTTCATCGAAGATTTTATTGCCGCAGAGCGAGAACGAAAAGAGGCTGAAGAGCGCGAAAAGGAAGCGCAGCGAGAACGTGATTTAGCCAATGCCCCTGCCGGCATTTCATCTGACCCTTTTGCAGAAGGTGGAGCCGAGTGGTATTTCTACAATCCTAATATTATGATCTATGGAAAGTCGGAGTTTGCTCGAATTTGGGGCTCCCGTGCAAACGAAGATAATTGGCGGCGTTCCGACAAAAGTTCAACGAGTATAAGCTTCGAAGAGGAGTATGGTGGGGTAACTACCGTTAGTACTGCAGCGCAAGACGACCCTGAACGTTACCTTGAATTCCTCCCGCTTGACAGCGCTTCTATGGCTGCCTCCAATGCTAAAATTCAAAAAGCCCTCTACGATTTGGGCGTGGTTTATAAAGAAGACATGCAAGATTCAAAAAACGGCAAAGAGAGTTTTGAAGATCTGCTTTCTCGCTACGACAGCTCACAATTTCACGCGAACACTTATTACCAACTCTACCGTATTTATAACAACGAACAGAACAGCATTCAAGCCAATAAGTACAAAAACCTGATTCTCTCTCTGTACCCTGAAACAGACTATGCGAAAATCATTCTAAACCCGAATTACTTCGAGGAAATGGCAGATCAAAAAGAGGTATTAGAAGAGCTTTATGACAAAGCTTATGGCTATTACTCGAGGGGTTTTCACCGTCAGGTTCGAAAGGGTTATTCGGAACAACGAGCTCAGTTTGTAGGCAATCCCTTGGCTTCAAAATACGACTTGCTCTATGCGATTAGTACAGGCTATGTCACCGGAAAGGATAGCTTAATTCAAAGTTTAAATGCAGTGAAAGGCGCACATGGGGGTTCCGAAGAAGCCAAAGAGGCCGACCGAATCTTATATTACTTAAACCGAACCGAAAACGAACCTTACAAAGAGGAAATAAAATACAAGCACGAACCTGAATCAACTCACTTGGTGATTGTGGTTTTACCGAAAGAGGCGAAAAAAGATCGATTAAAAATTGAGATCGCCAACTTTAATGCGGCCTACTTTAGGCTCGAGGCTTTGAAGGTTCAAGATCTCCTTCTGGGTGACAAAAACCTCTTGCTGACCGTGAAGTCCTTCAAATCAGCGAGCAAGGCCATGCGCTATGTGAGCACCTTCCAGAGCAATAAAACAAAGCTTAAGAACACCCAAGAAGCTCTCGTTCTAGTCTTTGCCATTACCTACAACAACTATCCTCTTTTTTACAAAGCACAAGATCTAGAAGGCTATCAAGATTTCTTTGATGACAACTATTAGCCGCTGACTGTCAGGCTTTTTCTACTTTTGCCCCCACTTTAAGGTTCAACTGTGTTCAATTCAAAGAAACCCATGGCCAAAAATCAAGAAGTAGATAACTCGAGAAATCACATCTCGCACGATACCCGCATACAGGGTGATATAGAGACCAACGGCGATCTTCGTTTAGATGGCACCCTAGTAGGAACGATTCGTTCAAAGGGCAAGGTTGTTATTGGAACCACCGGAAAAGTTGAGGGCGAAATCTATTGCCAGCACTCGAACATTTCAGGTGAAGTAAAAGGTAAAATGATTGTAGCTGAGCTGCTCTCACTTCAGTCTTCCGCTAAAGTTGAAGG
>CAXAIH010000250.1:0-3280 GCA_963968755.1 uncultured Flavobacteriales bacterium | reverse complement strand
CCTCACATCGCAGTAATAGGAGCGTAGATCGTTGATATGCCAATATACTATCCTCAGCATGGAGAAGGCTACTATGCCCTCTTCTTTAAGGATTTAGAAGGGATTAAGTACGAGCTTATGTTCGAAGCTTCAGCGTAATTTATCTACGCGTAAGCATTCTAGCCCCAATAAATGCCGCAACCACACCTATAATGAGCGATGTGAAGAGCAGAGGTGGCCATACTTTGAAAATAAACACACCTAAAAAGATGAATGTCAGTCCAACGCCATTATAGGTGAAGGCTTTACGCTTTCGTTTGTTCATCTTTCTTGCTGATTGTGGCACGAAGCTCAACGAGCTTGTTCATTTCAATAGGCTTGATTAAGAATCCTTCAATAAGCTTATTGTCTTCGGCCTTCTGCTTTTCGAGTGGATTGATGCTGGAGGTTAAAATTACAACGCGGTAGTTGAGTTTATTTTCTTCCAATTTCTCCAAGAATTGCCAACCCGTTAAAAAGGGCATATTCAGATCTAGCAGAATCAAATCGAGGGAATCACCTTTACTTTCAACGAGAAAGTTCAAGGCAAATATGGGGTTCTCAAAGGCCTTAATGTTGGCATCCGGGTATACCTGCGAAAGCAGTTCTTTGTTCACGAAGTTGTTGATAGAGTCGTCGTCGACAAGAAGGATATACACAGACAGTAAATTTAAGGTTTGAAATTAATCATTACTTTAATATTCCATGAGCCGGCCCAAACTGCTTTTTCACAATTCTCTCGAACAAGGCGGTTTGTTCAAGAAGAGTTGCGGCAAACTATCCCATGTTTATAATTCTCTTCAAGATTATGAAGGGGAACTGCTTTCCTGATTAATCTTGGTGCATGAGTCCAAGTGGAATTCTTCTCATTGTATTGGCCTATTTCGGGCTACTCATCTTCATATCGTATCTCACCTCTGGGAAAGCAGATAATTCGACCTTCTTTTTGGGAAACAGACAATCTCCTTGGTATGTAGTTGCCTTCGGGATGATTGGAGCCTCCTTGTCTGGTGTTACCTTCATTTCCGTTCCGGGTTGGGTTGAGAGCAGTCAGTTCTTCTACCTACAAATGGTGTTTGGATATCTTTTTGGATATCTGGTTATTGCGAACGTTTTGTTACCGCTTTACTATAAGTTAAATCTAACCTCTATATATAGCTACTTGGAGCAGCGGTTTGGAGCTGTTTCCTATAAGGTAGGAGCCTTTTATTTCATCTTGTCAAGGACCATTGGCGCATCGTTTCGGCTCTACTTGGTGGCGATGGTGTTGCAGTTTGCTGTCTTCGATCCAATGGACATTGACATTCCATTTTGGCTTACTGTGGTCATCACCATCGCACTTATCTGGCTCTACACTTTTCGTGGAGGAATTAAAACGATTATTTGGACGGATACTTTGCAAACAGCTTTCATGCTGATCTCCGCTGGCATGACGGTTTACTTCATCGCCTCCGAAATGGACTTCAATTTTGTAGAGGCGTTAGTGAGCATCGATGCATCGGAGTATTCGAAAGTCTTTTTCTTCGAAGATTGGAAGTCAGGTTCTTATTTCTGGAAGCAGTTTATCTCAGGAGCTTTCATTACGATAGCTATGACAGGTTTAGATCAGGATATGATGCAGAAGAACTTAACCTGTAGGAGTTTGGGGGAAGCCAAGAGGAATATGTATTGGTTCTCTGGGATTTTGATTTTCGTGAACATGCTCTTTCTGGGTATGGGAGCCTTACTGTATTTGTACGCGAACCAACAGGGCTTGGAGATTCCAGCTAAGGCCGATCAACTCTTTCCGATGATTGCACTACAATCGGGCTTGCCCGCGGTGGTAGGAGTGTTCTTTATTCTAGGTCTGATTGCTGCGGCCTATTCCAGCGCCGATAGCGCGCTCACAGCACTCACTACTTCTTTCAGTGTGGATATTCTGGGAAGTTCAGAAGAGAAGCCCATCAGCAAACGAAGCCGGATGATGGTTCACTTAGGCTTCTCAGCACTTTTGGTGCTCACGATTCTTGTGTTCAAGAGTTTAAACAACGAGAGTGTTATCAGTGAGCTGTTCGTGGCGGCAGGTTATACCTACGGTCCATTGTTGGGTCTTTATGCCTTTGGGCTTTTTACCAAGAATCAAGTTCAAGACAAGCTCGTGCCCTTGGTTTGCCTGCTAAGTCCGCTGCTTTGTTACATCGTCAAGCTGAATAGTGATGTGTGGTTCTCGGGATATCAAATGAAGTTTGAACTTCTCATTTTGAATGGACTACTAACCTTTCTAGGCTTGTTTCTGCTTCGGAAGAAGGTTTCGTCGTGAAAACAATCCACCTCTCGACTTTTTGGTTGCCTAACTGTTCTAGCGGGTAAAGATTTATCCGGGCCACTGCGACCTCTTATTCATCTCGCTTTATTGCGTGAGCTTGGGTTAGCGCGAATCTCCCGATTCGTGCTCGTGAATAATTAGAAGAAGTTCCAAGAAGATGGATTCACTTCGCTTCGCTCATTGATCCTTTGCTGAGGGATTCTATGTCTTTACAGAGCATCTTGGAGACATTCTTAGAAACACAGACATCAACAAGAGTTAGAAATTTCGTTGGATGGTTGACCCCGCCGACTATGACGTTCAAACGATCTCCAACCTGACAGGAGCTAACTACGGCTTTGTTTACGTAGTTATTCACCTATACAAGAAAAGAGGGAAGTGATTGGACTTCCCTCATTATTTCTACGCATCAGTTATTTAGCTTCCTTTTGTGTCCGCGCTTGAACCGCTCAAGCAGCTTCGCTTCAATAAACTTCTTTAGATACTACTCTCGAGTGGGATTCGCAATCTTTAGCTTTTCAGCTGCTTGCTTCGATTGCTCTGTATCGAACACATTTGGAAGTGAGTTGAAGAAGTTAAGCGGTAAAGGTTTAAGCTTCCTCACAGCTGATATCTTTCTAGGTAACTCTTGGAACGCACTTAGTGCGTTGCGGAGAAAGAAGCCGCTGAGCATCATCGAGATTTGGAAGTCATTATCTGATCACACAATCTCTTTGCTGAGCTTATCTTCATCCAGTGCACGGATAGTTGAAATAGTCATCGCAATTCGGATAGTGTTTACAGCCAATCGTTTAACAATTGACTCACTGGCTTCTTCAAAAAGAAATTCCTTGATGATCCAGGAAAAGGATATCATCAGAGGTATCAAGAAAGAGTACTCTAAAGAGGGGATTAATCTTTAGTATCGTATTAAACCCATTCTTTATTACTGACTTGGAGGTATTTGAGGAATAATAT
>CAXAIH010000249.1:0-3305 GCA_963968755.1 uncultured Flavobacteriales bacterium | reverse complement strand
GTATTAAAGGTGCCCAGAGAGTCGTAAACTTTTTTCCGGACGTAAAAGGTCGGATGTGGAGGCATCCACCCCCTCTTAAACATTCCGTGTTTGTACTCCCCAGATCTCCACTTTCGGATTGTCTTCTGAAGATCTGGAGAGACATAGTTTAGATCTGAATAGACTGCGTCAACACCCTTTTCAAAAAGCTCTACATAGTGACTGATTACTGAAGAATGAGCAAACAAATCATCCGAATGCAAAAATCCAATAACATCTCCTGTGGCAACCGCTATACCTTTATTCAGTGCGTCATAGATTCCGTCATCCTTCTCAGAAATCATTTTACCTACTCGCTCTGAATTGGCTTGAATTATTGCTTTTGTCTTATCGGAGGAATTGCCGTCAATGATGATATGTTCAATGTTCGCATAATCCTGTTCCTGAACCGATTTGAGACAAGCCTCGATGGAACTCTCGGAGTTACAGGTAGCCGTTACAATACTTACTTTCATTCGATTGTACGTTCTTCTACCTTAAGCGCTGGGTTTCCTCTATAAATTGTGCGTGAATCCAAATCGGAGCTTGCAACTGAGTTGACTGCTAGAACTGTTTCTTCTCCGACAGATACACCTTGTGTCACCGTGCTTTTCGCTCCTAGCCAAGCTCCATCTCCAATACGAATAGGCTTCACCATCAAGTCAAACGAAGAGCTTTTAAAATTATGATTCCCATTCAGAATAAGTGCTCCTTGAGAAATGCAGACATGGGCTCCTATGCTCACTTGATCGAGATTGTCGATCCATACCTCCTCGCCTATCCAGCTAAACTCTCCAATTTCAAGTTTCCATGGGTACTTGATGTTCACATTCGGTTTCACCACGACACCTCGCCCAACCTTCGCACCAAATAAGCGCAAGACACTTCTCTTAAGGCCATAAAAAGGAAGCCAAGACGTCTTGAAAAGAATCAAATTCAGCACATACCAAAGTGCCCGAACCAGATTATTCCTGCCCGGCTTAAAGCAATCATTATTAAATTCATCCAATCGAACTCTAGTGCTCACCTGCTAGAAGCTTTTTGTAGGCAGCTATATCTTGTATAGCCGACAACTTTTCCAAGACAAAGGAATGGCATTTTAGCCTCCATTCGTTGAGTTCTTTTTCGGGCATGCTAAAATGCGTCTGAAGTGCATTCTGCCAATGTTCGTGCGAATTCAAAGAAATATCCCAACCGAGCCCCTGTTCTTCCAAATTCCGCCAAGGTGTATTGTCGCTCAGTAAGACAGGCAGGCCATACCCCCAAGATTGAAGTATCACATGTCCATAATTTTCATGCAGAGTCGGTAAGAACATTAGTGAATGATTTACCAATTCTGAACCCAAGTCTTTGGGCGTCAAAGCTCCTTTCCAGTGAACCTTAAGTCCCGCATCATCAGCATAAGCGCGACATTCGTTCTCATAAGCCTGGTCTTCACTTGGACCAACAACGGTCAGCTCATACGGTAACTCAGACCTCACCAATTGCTGAAGTAAAAAAAGTAAGTTCTTTTTCCTGCTAATTCTACTCAAGAATAGAATGGAATTACGATTACGTCCTTCCGGGAATTCTAATGAGGAGGGAATGGATGAAGGTAGGTTCGGAATCACCTCAATTTTGTTTCTTTTTCCAAAATGAAGTTCAATCTCCTCCAACTCAGTTGCATCTGTGGCATGCCATTGCACCTCTCTGAAGATTCCAAACGATTTGGCGAGTTTCAAGAAGGATTTCTTCTTCAAGCTTTTAATCTGAAGCGCTCCCGCTCCTAGCATTCCTCTTGGAGCTAAGACCTTATGCAAGGGCAATCCCTTCGCAACCATTAACGGATAAATGGTCCATGTTGGTAAATAGAGGCTGTTCAGGTACATGGAACTCCAACTGGAGTTTTGCAGCTCTCTTCTAACCAGTTTACGCGCATAAGAAGAGCTAGAACAATAATGTACGTTAACTCCATTCAGTTGCAGCCAGGAATCAGTCTGAACCGCGAGATCTTCGGCACTTCCAACATCACGGTTTCCACATATGATCCAGAAGTCCACATCTTTTTTTAGAGCCTCAACGAGATTAAAAACAGACGTAACCGGGCCGCCCGCTTTGTAGGCAGGTATAAACCACTGAGTAAGAATCAAAACTCTAGACTTCTTCAATGCCATGTTGTTTCATCCAATGACCCAAAATCACCAATGGCCAAATTCTCGACCAGGTATAAACTGGAGATCCTGCTTCAAACTTCGACCAAGCGGCGTCCCAAGAATTCGCGTGAATGCTGCTGGTCTTTGAGAGGTAATTTAAACCTTCTTGACATATTCCCTTCAACTCACTTTTCATCCACTCTTCCCATGGAAAGACAAAGCCCATTTTCTTTCGATCAATAATTTCGCGTGGAAGTAAGCCATCGAGGGAATCGACTAAAAGCTGTTTAGGGCTGTGCGGCCATTTTTCAGAATCCGGCAAGTTGATAAGAAGATCTACAAGGCGATGGTCCAGAAATGGCACTCGAATTTCTAAGGCATGTGCCATCGACATTTGATCTGTATCCCTTAAAAGTACGTTTTGCATGTAGGTCGAAATTTCCAACCGAGAAACGTCTGACAAAAAGAAATCCCTCCCGAACGAATCTGCACTCCAGCCCTTATTTCGAGTCTTATTTCCCATGGTGAAATCTTTGGCCATAGAAGCAAGCCAAACTGACCTGTATATGTCGTGCAATTCATGAAGATTGCCGGATGAGGATAGCATTGACTTCAATTTCTGCGCTTGTATGCCATTTCCAGGAAGGAGATTTGAAGCAATTCGACGCATTGAAAGTGGCAGATTAAACCACCAGTTCTTGGATTTAAGCTTGTGCAGATTCAAAAAAAGGTCGTAGCCGGCGAAAATCTCATCACCACCAAGGCCGCTCAATGCCACTTTCAATCCCTTGTCTTTAACTGCATTGGAAATTACATATGAATTTGGCCCATCTCCAGAGGGGTGATCAAAAGACTCGAGGACATCTGGAATCTGAGACAAGAATTCGATTGCTTCGAGATTAATCTCCGTATGTTTCGTATTGAACCTTTTTGCCACCAGGTCGGAGTACTCTTTTTCGGAAAAATTTTTCTCCCCAAATGTCACTGAAAATGTCTCCACAGCTCTATCTGACTGCTCCGCCATCAAGCCAACGATAGCTGAAGAATCAATTCCCCCGGAAAGGAATGCCCCAAGAGGAACATCGCTAATCATTCTAGAGGAAACAGCCTGCTGAAGTGTGCAGCGAACCGACTTCTTGACATCCGTGTCTATAG
>CAXAIH010000248.1:0-3315 GCA_963968755.1 uncultured Flavobacteriales bacterium | reverse complement strand
GAGGTAAGCTACCAAATTGGGGTTCAAATCTTCAGATTCCCCTAGGCTTACAAGATTCCGCTCGGCTCTCCTGCATACCGTACGTGAAATATGAGCTTGAGATGCAGCAAGGCACCCGCCCGGGATGATGAAATTCTTAAGTTCAGGAAAAGCTTTATTGAAGACATCAATTTCCGATTCCAAACGTTCGATTTGATGCACTTGGATTTCGGTCAAATTGAAGGTGTTCTCTCCCTTTTCCAAGGCCAATAGTGAGCCCAAATCAAAAAGCTCATCTTGAATTCGTTGAATTGATTCTGAATACTCCGACGCCATGTCGCGCAGCATTCCAAGGTGAGCATTCAACTCGTCTACTGTTCCGTATGCTTCAATTCGTCCATGATCTTTTGAAACGCGACTTCCCCCGAGAAGGGACGTCTTTCCTGAATCTCCTTTTTTCGTGTAAACCTTCACCGAATCAAACTTAATGCAACTTACTTTGACTCAACAACTGAAGTCAATTGATGTTTGAACAACTCATCAATTCTTTTAAATCCGAGGATTTCAATTGTATAGGCAGACTTATCCAAACCACTAAGATTGTGATCTGATGCATAGAAACGTTTAAAGCCCAATTTCTCTGCTTCCTTCAGCCTTCGTTCAATTCTCGATACCGGACGAAGTTCTCCTGAGAGCCCTACTTCAGCGCAGTATATATTCTCCATGGGTAATGCAAGATCAACATTGGAGCTTAAGATTGCGGCCATGATAGCGAGGTCGATTGCCGGGTCTTCAACCCGTATTCCTCCTGCCATATTGAGGAATACGTCCTTCTTGGAAAGCTTAAAACCGCAGCGCTTTTCCAATACAGCGAGCAGCATATTTAATCGGCGTAGGTCGAATCCGGTGGCTGAACGCTGAGGCGTGCCGTAGGCTGCTGTGCTCACTAAAGCTTGAGTTTCAATCAACATGGGGCGCATTCCCTCCATACTCGCGGCGATGGCAATACCACTCAAGCCCTCTTCTCTATCTGAGATTAAGATCTTTGAAGGACTCTCTACAGGGATCAATCCTTCATTTTTCATTTCGTAAATCCCGAGCTCATTGGTAGAACCAAAGCGATTTTTCATGCTACGAAGCAGGCGAAAAAAGTGATGTCTGTCTCCTTCAAACTGAAGCACAACATCAACCATATGTTCCAAAACCTTTGGACCTGCGATTTGGCCATCCTTGGTGATATGGCCGATTAATATGGCGGGAATGGATCGCTGCTTAGCATATTGAATGATTTCAGCTGTAGACTGTCGAATTTGAGAAACCGAACCGGGCGCTGATTCAACCAAATCGGAGTGAATGGTTTGCACGGAATCAATGACCACCATTTGAGGCTCAATATCAGCCATCTGACGTAAAATTTCAGCGCTTGAAGTTTCGCCAAACACAAAGAGTTCTTCGGCTTTTCCCTGCAAGCGATCAGAGCGCATTTTAATTTGCTCAGGGCTCTCCTCACCCGAAATATAAAGCACCTTGCCCTCAAAACCTTTAGCCACTTGAAGGCTCAGGGTCGACTTTCCGATTCCAGGCTCTCCACCCAAGAGGACTATAGAACCTGGTACCAGTCCACCACCTAGCACTTGACTCAACTCTCGATCTTTCAACACAAATCGATTTTGAGTAGTCGGTTTTACCTGTGATAGCTCAACGGGTGGTGCCTGCCGATTTCTCAACGGATTTGGGTTGGCTTTGGATACCTTCTTTATAATTTCCTCTACATAGGAATTCCACTCGTTGCAACTTGGGCACTTACCAATCCACTTCGGGGAATTTGCTCCACAATTTTGGCAAACGAAACTTGCTTTAGTTTTTGCCATTTGATTGAATCTTCGCTTCGATGTTTGAGGTGGAATACCCATCTATTAGTGCAAGAGCAAAGACTTCACCGCCTGCTTGCTTTACTTCCTCTGAGCCGACGATATAATCTTGTTGACTCGAATCCATTTGGTCTGGATTGTAATCACCGCCCTTTACCAGCACATTGGGTTTAATCTTTGAAATAAGCTCTGATGGTGTAGCATCGTCAAACACAACTACAAAATCTACACTTTGTAAAGCCGCTAGCACCAATGCTCTAGCTCTTTCATCTTGAATTGGGCGTGAAACACCTTTTTCTAAGCTCCTGGTGGATTTGTCCGAGTTAACAGCGACGATGAGATGAGTTCCTAGAGACATGGCCTCCTCAAGGTAGCTTACATGTCCAAGGTGAAGCAAGTCAAACACTCCATTTGTGAAAACCAATTTCTTTGGCGAAGGGCTCTTGGACCACAACTCAAGAAAGTCTTTTAATTTAAATAATTTATCCTGGAAGGGCATCTGCTTTCCTTTTGTTTTGGAAGTTGTTGTAGATCGGTATCAAGAGGAAAGATATAGCTCCCAAGGAAATAAGCATCACCGTTTGAGCCGTCCAAACAACCCAACCGAAGGCACTTCCAATATTTGATTCAACACCGTACAAGGACAGAACTGCCATGATTATGAGCGGGTAGGCGCCAATACCGCCATTGGTAAAAACGATGGCGAAGCCCCCCATTACGAATGCCGTTAGCACACCTCCGTAGGGTACTTCAGCCGTTTGTGGAAGGGCGAAAAAACAGACGTAAAACATGGTGAGGTACATGACCCATATAAATAGTGTGTGTCCGAGAAATGCCCACTTCTGTTCCATCTTAATGATGGAGAGAATTCCATCATATAGACCTCTGAAAAAATTTCTCACCTTCAGTATGAAAGGATTACTCACGTTCGCTTTGAACAAGAGGTAAAAGAATGCAATGCCCGCTATTCCCAATATTCCGAGAATGCTCGCGACAAATACTCCAGAGAACTTATCGGCAAGGCCGCTCATTCCATCCATTAAGAAGTCGCCAATGATTTCGAACTGAATGATCACTACAAATCCTGTTAAAGTCATAAGGATAATGAAATCAGTAAATCGCTCGGCGATTACTGTACCCAATAGTTTTTGAAAAGGCATTTCCTCATAACGACTCATGACTCCGCACCGGCTGACTTCGCCAAGTCGCGGAACAGCTAAGTTCACCAAATAGGCAATCATGACAGAAAAGAAACTATTCCAAAAACGGGGTTTTAGGCCAAGCGGCTCCAAGGTATACTTCCAGCGCCAGGCTCGACTAAAGTGACTGAGTACCGCAAAAACTAATGAGAAAAGGATCCAAGCGTAGTTGGTATTAGAAAAGGCGTTTAGAATTTCAGTCAAATCCTCTTCGCTGAGACCAGTGTAGTACCACCAAATCAGAAATATCCCAAGACCCAAAGAGA
>CAXAIH010000247.1:0-3324 GCA_963968755.1 uncultured Flavobacteriales bacterium | reverse complement strand
CGACGGCTTGCCTTCGTATGAAATAAATACGCCCTGAGCTTCATCCGACTTACCCACCACGATGCTCAGCTTATTGTCCTCATGCAAATAAGGGAAGTCGAGGTTGTTGAAACCAAACACCCTGCGCACCTTCATACCTTTCTTGGAGGAATCTTCATACATTAAATCAAGGACAAGTGTGTCCGTCTCCGTCATGGCCACATCCAAACGCTCTTCAATGCGAATGAGCGGACGTTGCGTTACATCGATCGCAAAGACATAATGCTCTACATCAAATCCGCGCTGCCTAGGATAGCCATCCTGGGCAAAAACTTGACTTGCAAGAACTGTGATTACAAGCGTGAAAACTAATAGGATGTTCCTCCTCATTGTACAATTAACTTCTCTTCAAGAACCCCTGCTTCTGAGCGCAAACGAAGACTGTACGTCCCGGCTGCAACATCATCCAAGCGAAGGATACCTTGTTCGTAGGGAAAAGAAAGAATCCTGCCGTTTATATCGAGCACTTCGAGGGAAGTAAATTGTTCGTAATCCTTGATGTAGGCCCGATCCGTCGCCGGGTTGGGATAAGCATAGCTCGAAACTGCTGCTGGTTTTTCAAGCAATCCGGCTGTTACATCACGCACTCCAAAAGCGTAATCACCAAAATGAACTTCACTTAAGCTAAAAGCTCCAAGACCATCGCTTGGGTTGCCCGCATTCAAGGTGTAATTCGAATAGATCTGCCAGCGCTTATGACCATAAGGCCGGTGTAAAAGTACCAGACTGTCTTCCAATACCGAATCGAGAGAAAGATCGAGCCGCGCTGATGGAATGGTATTGTAGACCAATGAAGTTGTTGCCGCAAAGCTACCCTGATTAAAACCCTGCATGGACCACCAACGATCTGGATTCGCGCGTACGCCTATACGCATCATGTCTTGAGCAGTCATGGGAACATCTGTCCAGTGTTCCTCTACTCGAACCAGCGCGCTGTCTAGTATAATGGAAACATTGAGATTGAAGTCGGCGTGATCGAAGTTGTAGACTCCCGGGGCTCCAATGCGGATTTCTTCAGACGAAATAGCCAAAGGCAATCGTGAACGTCGGTTCACGAAAATGGCGGCGGGTTGGTTGATGACGGAATTGAGTTTGAGTGTGTCGCGTAGCTCATTCAAGTTCACATGTAAGGTGTAAGCTTGTAAAAAGCTGTCGACGATGGAGATTTCAAGTGGCAGACGATCAGAATAGAAACTTCGCCCTTTGTTCTGCTGACTCAGTTCAAAATCGATACGCGTGAGGCCCGTAGTTGGCGTAACCAAGAAGGTATCCAAACTGACCGAAGCCCAACCTGGCGAAAAGACCCATTCTTCGAAAAAAGGATGTAGATCGAAGAGGGAATATTTCTCGAGTTCATCGCGGAGGTATTCGGAGTTGATGGAGCGATACCGATTAAAGAGCAGAAAGCGATTGACGGCATCGGTGAAGGCCACCTCACCTAAGTATTCGCGAAGCGCTAAGGCGGTGAGTGCTCCTTTGTCGTACACATGGCTTCCGTAGGTTAAGTCTCCAGGAATACTCACCAAATCTCGGTAGCCACCTTCATCGTGATGCAAGTTTTTGAGTAGGTCGTGCAGCATTTCTTCCACCTCGTGCTGAGCGGTTTCCCAACCGTATTGTTTTTCAAGGTAGAGCCATTCCGAGAAGCTTGCCCAGCCCTCGTTCAACCACATCTCTTCTTGTTTCTCGCAGGTGACCAAATTCCCCCACCAGGAATGGGAGAGCTCGTGCGCCATGAGGGTTTCGTACTGCAGATTTCCATTCACCACAAAATTTGGGTAGGCGATGTTCATCCCATGTTCCATCGCTCCGCCGTTCATGGGCAAAACCACATAACCGACACGGGGCCAGGCATAATGCGAATAGGCCGTTTCATAGATACTGATGGCATCATCGAGGGTACTGAAGCTGCCTGCAACAGAAGGTGTTTTTGCCGGAGGACTAAAGATATCGACCGGAAAGGTATCCTGACGACCGACATGTGGCCAGCTCGTTTGATTAAGATCTCCAACTGCCATACTCACCAGATAGGTTGGCAAGGTTTGTTCGATGGCCCAGTGATGTAACAGCGTATCACCACCTAGACTGTCTACTTCAAGCAATTCTCCAGAACATGCAGCGTTCAGACCGCCCGTTGTTTTCACATCGATTTGGTAGGTAGCGCGATCTACGAAATCATCTACGCAGGGAAACCAAACGCGTCCGTAGTTGTGCGGGTGTTCTTGAAAAGCCACCCCGATGTTGTAGGCCAGTCCGCCTCTGAAGAAGAAACCGCCAAAAGCCGCCGCTTCAGCATGTGGAAGTCCGTCATAATTGACCTCAACGGTGAGTGTATCACCAAAAGTTGCATCCGGCGAAAGATCGATACGCAACAAGGTGTCGTTGTGGGTGAAGGAAGGACGATTGCCGTTGGCGACGACATCATTCACGCCCAATTTGAGTAAATCCAGATTCAAAAAATCGAGCGATTGAGCTTTCACCAGAACCTTCAGCTCTGCTTGTCCAAAAAGCGTATTGGATTGAAAATCTGAGAAATCAAAAGCCAGCTTGTAGTTCAGCACATCGATGCTGTCGGAGCGAGTTTGGCTCTGTCCGCTCACAAAGGTGAGGATCAACAATAAACTGAATAGGGTTCTCATGTTCCGCTAAGATACTTGGAAAAGGAGAAAAGAGGAAGTGAGTTATTAGTTTTGAGTTGGGGGTTCTTGGTTCTGAGAGGGAAAAGATAAAAAGCTACAAGCTGCAAGTTGGGATAAAGAGATAAAAGAGGAAAAGGCTTCTTGGTTCTCAGTCATCCTGAGTCTTCTTATGCGCCGAAGCTGAAAGCGAAGGAACAGACGAAGGAAGAGATTTGAACTACAGCTCGACCTGCTTGCCAATAATCATCAAGATCAGGCAGATGGTGAGCAAAAGATAGTAAGAATACTTGTTCAACTTGGTTTCGAGGAAACGTCTGAGGTTTGTCATTGCAGTTGGGAGCAGTTGTATTGGCAAGTAACAAAGACTATTTAATCCCTGAGTGAACTCAACGTTAAAGCATACGGAATCTTCGATGAAGTGGACAAATTGCCCTTACAGAAGCTCTTCCAACTTGATGTGAAGTGACTCGCCTCTTAGGTTCTTCGCAATGATGCGGCCTTCTTGATCCAACAGAAAAGTAGCTGGAATGGAGGAAATGCTGTACAAGGCTGCTGCTGATGAACGCCAGCCTCCTAGGTCGCTCACGTGCAACCACGTCATCTTATCGGTAGCAATGGCTTTTACCCATGCCTCTTCACGCTCGTC
>CAXAIH010000246.1:0-3326 GCA_963968755.1 uncultured Flavobacteriales bacterium | reverse complement strand
ATATTCCTTCCATCGGCATGCGGTGGCGGTGGAACTTGCGCCATGTGTAAGTGTCAAGTGCACGAAGGCGGTGGAGAAATCCTACCTACTGAAAAGCCATACTTCAACCGAAAGGAAATTGCAGAAGACTGGCGTTTGGGTTGCCAAGTTAAGATCAAAAACGACATGGACATTCACATTCCTGAAGAGATCTTCGGAATCAAGAAATGGGAATGCGAAGTGGTTTCAAATTATAACGTTGCATCCTTCATTAAAGAGTTTGTTGTACGTCTTCCTGAAGGCGAAAACCTCGACTTTGAAGCTGGAGGTTACATCCAGATCGATGTTCCCGAGATTACGGTAAACTTCAAGGATATTGATATTACAGCTCACCCAGACCTTGTAGAAATGCACGGTCGTGATCCACAAGATTTCAAACCTGAATGGGATAAATTTGGATTGTGGGACTTGACAATGAAAAACGACGAGACCATTTTCCGTGCCTATTCTATGGCCAACCACCCAGCGGAAGGAAACATTGTGATGCTGAATATTCGTATCGCTACTCCACCTTGGGATCGCGCGAACAACAGATGGATGGATGTGAATCCTGGAATCTGCTCTTCATATGTATTTGGTTGCAAACCTGGTGATAAGGTAACCGTTTCAGGACCTTATGGAGAATTCTTCATTAAGGACACCGGAGCCGAGATGTTGTACATCGGTGGTGGTGCAGGAATGGCGCCTATGCGTTCACACCTCTTCCACCTTTTCCACACCTTGAAGACCGGAAGAAAAGTAAGCTACTGGTATGGCGGTCGATCTAAAAGAGAATTGTTCTACTTAGATCACTTCCAGAAAATCGCAACTGAGTTTCCAAACTTCGAGTTCCACTTGGTGCTTTCTGAGCCTCACCCAGACGACAATTGGGTTGAACGCAAAGACCTCAATGACAAAGAGGGTGATGGCTTTGTAGGTTTCGTTCACCAAGCGGTGATCGATCAGTACTTGAGCAAGCACGAAGCTCCTGAAGACATCGAGTTCTATTTCTGCGGACCACCTTTGATGAACCAAGCGGTTCTTAAAATGTGCGACGAATGGGGAGTTCCTCCAGAAAACGTTGCTTTTGATGACTTCGGTGGATAAGACCAAAGCCATAAAAAAACTGAAAGCCTCAGCCCTTCCGATACTCTTCGGAATCTGGGGCTTTTTCTTTCTGACTTCTTGCGAAACAGAAGCACAAAAAATTGTGATTCGAGGAGAAGCTCAGGGAACGACTTATGCCATTACCTATTTCGATGCATCTGGGATTGACATGAAGCAGAAGGTGGACTCCTTGCTTCTCGACATCGACTACAGCCTTTCTACCTATCGTTCTAATTCCATCATATCCAAGTTCAACACACTTGATTCTGGAGCCTTCAACGACCTCGACACCTTCGGACACTTCAACGCCCTTCTAGGAGCTTCGATGATTATCTATGAGCAATCTTTGGGTGCCTTCGACCCTTCGGTAAAACCATTGGTAGATGCATGGGGATTTGGGCTTAAAAAGGCAGAAGATATGGATTCAGCCAAGGTAGATTCACTCACTCAACTGAGAGGCTTTGACACCAGCGGTATTTCGTTGAACGTCAATTCTCTTGAAAGCTTTTTCACCAGCGGTCAAGAAGCCCTCACCTACTTCAAGAAAAAGGCGGGTTTACAAGTGGACTTCAATGCCATTGCCCAGGGATACTCCGTTGATCAAATTGGTTTGCTTTTCCGGAGTTTGGGTTTTAACAATGTCCTGGTTGAAGTAGGTGGTGAAATGTTGGCCATTGGATCGAAACTGGATGGAACACCTTGGTCGGTAGGAATTGACCGCCCAACAGATGGCGGACGCGAGTTGGAAGCCATTTTGGAACTGCAAGACGAGGCCATTGCCACCTCTGGAAATTACCGGAAGTTCTATATAAAGGATGGGGTGAAGTACAGTCATACCATTGACCCCAACAGCGGCTATCCCGTTCAACATTCTCTTCTGAGCGCAACGGTAATTGCTAAAGATGCAGCGACTGCTGATGCCTTAGCCACGGTGTTTATGGTGATGGGAAAGGAAAAGAGCATTGCCTGGGCCGAAGCAAATCGTCCGGAAATCAACTATTACTTGATTTCTTCAAGGGATGATGGCAGTTTTGAGAAGACTACCTCAGAAGGCTTGATGTTGCAGGAAATCGAATAGGCTTGAGCAACTTACTCGTTCACCTCACTCTCCCTCTCAATCTTAATTCTTAGGAGTCATGGTAACCCGAGCCTCATACTCACATGGGAAAATCCCAGGATGATCCGCGCAAAAACGGAAGCTTATCGTTCCGTCCTCAGCGATGTTGGCATCGCCACTTCCGTCGTTGCAATTCATGTAAATATTGAAGGCCTAAGGTTCCAGTGAATACAGACCAAGAATAACTCCAATATCGAAATTCTTCTCATCAAAGGCCTTCAATGCGACGGTCTCGAAAATATTTGAGAAGTTCTTGATGTACACGATGTCGTCCTCCGAAGTGATTTGTGCTGAGTAAGACTTAAGGCTATCCATTGGATCACAGATATTGCTTAGCAGCACTTCAGTCACTGTGTATTGACCCTCATAGGCATGTCCAAATCCAAACAATTCGATGGACTCAGAAAGGCTCATTTCGGTCTTCTTATTTCTGGCAGTTGTTGAAATGGTATACACACCAGGTGCCTGATAGGTATAAGAAACAGAAGTTCCGGGAGAAATCAAATCAGCCCATCCGTCTCCCCATTGAACCCAAGACTCATCGGCTTCAGTAGAGCAATCGTTTACCGTTACCTCATAGGCATATTACTCTTGATGAATCACATTCAAACATGGTTCTGGATCAGGAATGCAAGAGCTTAACCCGAGCAGT
Source organism: uncultured Flavobacteriales bacterium (assembly GCA_963968755.1). Lineage (GTDB taxonomy): Bacteria > Bacteroidota > Bacteroidia > Flavobacteriales_G > Salibacteraceae > UBA4419. The sequence goes on along the minus strand of CAXAIH010000246.1, from coordinate 432 downwards.
ACGCTCACGAGGTCAAAAATTACGCGGCTAATTACTTCGCTTCTTCCGGTTTTTGACACTTCTCTTCTGGAAGAGCGCCGCAGAAAGAACAAGTTTCTCCTTCTTCGTTCAAGAAAGGGCTGTTAGAAGCACAGGTGCCTGCGAATTGACCATCCTTTTTAAGAAGAATTTTAATTGCAATACCAGCGAATGCTAAGGCCATTAGGCCGATGGAAAGAAGTACTACTTGCATCTTGTAAAGATAAGCCTACAAAGCTTGACTTGTTGAAATGAAGTTCATAAAATGTCGTTGTCTGTCAAAAGCTTTCTCAAGAAAACAATCGACTCGAAAGATTGAGCGCCCATTTTTGCTCCATGACAAAAGAAGATCCGCGTCTTGTTGCCTTCGAACGCTTGCTCACCATCATGGATGAATTGCGAGAGCAATGTCCG
>CAXAIH010000245.1:0-3348 GCA_963968755.1 uncultured Flavobacteriales bacterium | reverse complement strand
GTATGAAGGTTGGAAAATTAGATACCCGTTCTGTAAGTTCATAATTGTACCAGAAACTACATGAATCTCCTCTGGCTGAGCTGTGCCATCAACGCTCCAATCAAAAATGATTGTATCACCGTTGATCAAATTAGCAGAATTCGAGAAACTGTTAAAAACAGTCATAATCAAGAAGACATTTTCGTCGGCTTCGACTGAATCAACAATCAAAGTCTGCGAACCGCCTGTAGCAGCAGTAATAGCTTGAATATCAATTTCCTCAGGATTCTGAGCAAATGTTGTTGTGGCTCCAAGAAGGAACGCACTAATAGAGAGTAGTTGTTTTTTCATAGTATAAGAAAATTGGATATGTTCAAAATTAATCAAAATGGCTCAACGCTTAATCCATTTAGTTCTTTTGTGAATCACACCACGTTGTTCATAAAGGAAATACACTCCCGCCTCTAGGCTCTCTACGTTCAATTGAACCTGCCCACTCAGGCTGCTGATTTCATATTCCGGGAGTTTTTGTCCAAGCTGATTTTCGAGGAAAGCAACATCCGGCGTAGTATCAGCAAAATAGATGTTAAGCACTGAGCCCACGGGCGACGGGAACAACTTAGTTGCCTTGGTGCTCCACTCCTGAACAGAAGTGTTACTGGTATCCTGCACCGTTATCGTCACACATGAGGTATCATTCAAAAGGTTGAAGTCGTCCTTATATCTCATGGAAAAGCAATAGTTGTATGGCCCAGGAATGGTATCCATCATAAGTGCATTGGCTCCAAGGTTAACTGGCACACTCGACCCAACTGGAACGTTACTGACAGCGGGGAAACTGAACTGAGAAAAGATCGTCCCATTCTTCGTTATATATATTTCAATGCTATCTCCTGCTTCCAACAGATCTGGCCCGTGATTGGTAAGTTGAAATTCAATCGCACTCATCTGCCCCGGTGTATAAGCACCTACCATTGGAGCGAAAATTGAATCGCAAGCAATATCGACTGTATCTGGCTTCGTAGGTACAACTACGGTATCGCCCAAAACAGGGAAAATGGCATAAGCGAAGTTGCTGTCGTTTTGCCAGAAGTTAATGTGATTCCAATCAAAGGTGCCCCATTGATCCCAAGCGTAAGTCTCGGCATCCTGGAAGCTATTGTTCTTACTCATCTTCAAGTACATATAGGATTGAGCTATATAACTCGAAGCGGTAAATTCAACACCCGCGTAAAAAACTCCATTAGATGGAACTTTCAAGGGTGGGCTAAAAACCGCCTCAGCATTGTAATATGCTTGTCCATCGATGTAATTGAGATTAGCGAAAGAGGTGTCAATGTTTCCAAAACTTACAAGAGCATTACCAAGAAGGCTACCTGGTTCTCCAGCCGCATCAGCCCAAACGTTAGCGAAAGCAAAGGAACTAGGCTGTGGATTATCTGTACGGGCAATCCAAAATAAGATCGATTTAATATGCTTCGAAGTATCTGCACCATAGATGGCGTCAAACTTCATGGCTTTGGAAACATCGTCGAGGGCATTGTGACCCGAGATAAATCCCCAAGGTAAGGTTGGAGCTAGCACATCACGATAATCGGTGAAGTGGCTTGTTAGTGTGTCGTTTTGAGCGCTCAGGCTAAGGCTTATCAGGCTTGCTATGAGCAGGTTTAAGGCAGATTTCATTTACGTAGTTTGAGCTAAGACGAAATATTATCGCCTGGTTTCCTCTTCCTCGCGACTAAATGTCCACAATTAGAGCAAAATTTATCGGCTTTCGATAGCGGAGCATGGCATGCTTCACATTCCGCTTCTGACTTCTTCTTGATGCTCGACATGCTGTATTCAGCTGAAACAATGCCTGTTGGAACTGCAATGATGCCATAACCGATGACCATCAAGATAGAGGCTAAAAACTGTCCAAGGGTTGTGGCTGGAGAGATATCCCCATAACCTACCGTGGTAAGGGTTACGATCGCCCAATAGATACTTCTCGGAATGCTCGTAAAGCCAGCGCTCTCATCTTCGATGATATACATAAGCGTCCCTGTTACAATGGCTACAAGCACTACCCCAAAGAGAAAGACAATGATCTTAGGTCTGCTTGTCCTCAGGGCACTCATCAGCTCATCAGCCGCATGCAAATAACGTGAGAGCTTTAGAATTCTAAAGATTCTCAGCAAACGAAGTATACGTAGGGCTCTTCCGAAGCCAGTCCCTGGAATGATTAATCCTAGATAGGTAGGGACGATAGAAAGTAAATCGACCAATCCAAAAAAACTAAAAACGTAGCGCAGAGGTTTTCGCGTTGCATACACCCTCAAAATGTACTCTACCGTAAACAAGATGGTGACCACCCACTCAAAAACGTTGAGCTCCCATTCATACTTGGCGTGAATCCATTTCACACTCTCGAGCATGACGGCAAAAACACTCAGGATAATCGCCCACAGAATGACAAAATCAATCCGACGCCCCAAATTTGTGTTGGAGGAGAACATATAATCCCAAACTCGTTCGCGTGTTGATCTTTTGTTATTTACCATCGATGCTATTTTCTTGACCAGCGAAAATGTAAGCTAAAATATTCGCACCCATTTGCAAGGCCTCTAGGCGTTTTGCAGGACTGTCGTTATGAACACTTTCGTCTTCCCAACCATCTCCAAGGTCGCTCTCATAGGTATATAAACAGATCATTCTTCCTCTATCGAACAGCGCATAAGCCTTTGGTTCTTTCTCGTCGTGTTCATGAATTTTTGGAAGTCCATTCTCAAGCTTATAATGCGCTTGATAAATGGGATGATTATCTGGAAGCTCAATGAGTTCCTTGTTCGGAAAAAGACGAGCTAGTTGAACGCATATGTATGGGTCCATACCGTAGTTGTCGTCGATATGCAAGAATCCACCACCAAGCAGGTAGTTCGACAAATTCTCCAGTTCGCTTGGAGAGAAGATCACATTGCCGTGCCCAGTCATATGCACGAATGGATATTGAATGATTTCGGGATTTCCAGCTTCAACCACAACTTGCTCCTTTGCTAGGTTGGTCTCCAATTCTGTATTGCAATAATTGATGAGGTTCGGAAGGGACGTTTCCAGATTTGCGTACCAGTCACCCCCGCCATTGTACTTGAGCAGGGCCAATTGGGTTTGTGCTTGCTGAGCAATCAATGAAGTAGAAAAACCAACTATTAAAAGAAGGAAAAGGAGCGAATTCCGGTGGTTTAAATATGAACTCATGCGTTTTCTGACAATGCCTTTATCGCAGCAAGAGCATATAATCCTGCTGTTTCGGTTCGAAGACGTGTATCTCCCAAAGTTAATTCATGAAAACCATTTTTCCTGGCCATGTCAATCTCAACAGGAGTAAAG
>CAXAIH010000244.1:0-3354 GCA_963968755.1 uncultured Flavobacteriales bacterium | reverse complement strand
AAGTTGTGCGAACCCATGATCTTCGCGCTGTTGTTGGTAAAGCGAGAGTCACCCGCTACATCGTTGTACAAAGCCAGACCTAATGAGAATCTTTTACTCCGCATAAAATTGTGCGCATCAACAGCCAAAGCCATAGTGCGAAAGGGGTAGGTTACAGAATTCCATTGCTGGCGAAAATTTCCCACAAAACGATAAGCACCATCGAAATTCCCGGTGTTGGCAGGATTCAGTTGTAAGGCGTGATCGTACCACTGCGTATGGTGAATATCCTGCCCAAAACCGAGGCCAGAAACACATAGGAGTGATATGCCGAACATCCATCGCATCATCTAATCAGCGTGGTATTTCCTTTCAGTTGAATGCGTTGTTCGTCTTCACAGATCACGGTGAGGTACCAATCATAGACCGCGTTTTGAGCAGGTAGGCCTTTGTAAGTCCCATCCCAGCCGATGTTCCGATCTTCGGTTTCAAAGACTTTTTCGCCCCAACGATTGTAGACTGCGAAGTAGAGTTCTTTGATGAATCTTCCGTAGACATAGAGCATATCATTTTGCGCATCTTGATTAGGAGTGAAGGCAGAGGGAACAAAAACATCGGGTAATCCGCAATTCAATTCACGCACCACAATCAGCACGGAATCGGTGTACAGACAGTCTTCGTTTTTTGGATCGATCACATCCACTTCGTAAAGAATAGTTCCACCCGGACCAGCAACAGGAGTAGAGGAGGTGCTGTCGTTCAATCCAATGCCTGGACGCCACACGTAATTGTAGCCTAAGGGAAGTACGGCGAGCTGAGCAGTTTCCTTAATGAGGATGGTGTCTTTGTCGCTTTCAGCGTCCAGCAGTGTTGGTATCAAATCAGAGACTTCCACCAAAATGCTATCGTCGCGCTCACAGCCAATGCTGTTGATGGTATGCACATAGAATACCACATCGTCTAGTGGATTAACCATCACTTCATTCGAATCCAAGGGCCCGAAAATCTCGTTGCCTGGTCCCCACAGAAACTCTAGTGTATCGTTGACAATTGTGGTGAAGACTTCTAAGGTCAGCGTGTCACTGAAGCAGATAAATGAGTCTGGACTGATCTCAACACCCAAATCACCAACATTCAGAACGATGGTGTCGTTCTCTTCACAGCCTTTTTCACTCCAGGTTTTGATGTAGTAAGTGTTTTGGGCGCTGAAAGGAGTGACTGTAGCAAAACTGTCGGGCTTATTGGTATTCAGCGTATCGATGAAGGAAGGGTGTGAGGCCCAATGGAAGCGCACGCCAGTACCTTTGGTTTTTAATTCCAGGCCAATTCCAGCTACATCACTGCACACCAGAGTGTCTCCTTCTCGTATCACGAAGATGGAATCCACATCTACCGGCTGGAAGGCAGTATCAACGCAAGCGCCGCGGTCTATCTGTAGTTCATACAATTGATACTGGGTCACCGTCGCAACTGGGTTCGCCACGTTGGAATCGCTAATGCCTTCTTGGGTATTCCAGAAGTACGTATAGGCCGGGTTGGAAGGAATCCCGATTTCTTCGCTCAAGCCATTGCAGAGTACAACGGTATCAATGGTGAAGGTGCTGTCCTCATCCACATTGATGGTGATGCTTAGGGAGTCTACACCATTGCAAGAAGCTGCATCGAACACCACAAGCTTCACATCGTAGGTGCCGCGGGTGGTGTATGTTTTGAGTGGGTTAAGCGCCTGTGAAGTATCTCCGTTTCCAAAGTCCCAGAAGAAGTTTGAGTTCTGCAGAAACTGAGAGTTGTTGGTGAACTGTAAATCGTATGGAGCGCAGATATCCGTTTCAGAACTGAAGCGCGAGAGTACAGCGCTGTCCTGCACCAGATCAACGAAAATCGAATCGAAGCAAGCGCCGTTGTCGCGAAGCAGAAGGTATTCAGTGGTGGTATCTGGGAAAGCAATTGGATTGCTCACGGTAGAATCACTCAAACTACTTCCCGGAATCCAGAGATAAGGTTGGAAAGCAACAGGTGTGATGCCAATTTGAAAGCTGTCGCCCGGACAAAAAGTAATGTTCGGCAGATTGTATATCGAATCTCGCAAGACCACAACTTGTTGGATGCTGGTATCTACTTTATTGCAACTCAAGCTGTCTTTCACGATCAAGCGAACATTGAATGTTCCCGGAGTGGTGTAGGTGTAAAATGGATCTTCTTGAAGACTGGTATCGCCATTCCCGAAATCCCATTCATAAGAGGTGAAGAGGTACGGGCTGCTGCTGTTCGCTACATCCAAAATATCACGCAAACAGAAGAGGGAGGGTGCGGTGAATATTGCGGTCACGCTGGAGTCAACAAAGACCGTTTGAAGTACGGTATCAATGCAAACACCATTATCCATAAGTAACATGTAGTCAGTTGTATCAGGTGCTATACTTAAAGGAGTAGATATAGTGGAGTCGCTGGTGTAAATTCCGGGCGTCCAATTGTAAATATTCGAGTACAAGGGCTGGAAACCAATCTGAACACTGTCGCCATAACACATGTGTAGCGGCGCCAATTGGATGGTGGTGTCGTCCACGATACGCACCAACTTTGTGATGCTATCGGCAAGGTTGCAGGTACCTGTATCTGATACAACCAAACGCACATAATAATCTCCCGGACCGGCATATACATGGGAAGGATTTCGACTGCTTGAGCTGTTTCCATCTCCAAAGAACCATTGGAAATTCGTTTGGCTTTGCTCCAAGCTGTTGTTGTTGAATTCTACCGTATCGCCCATGCAATTGTAAAGGGGAACTTGGAAGTCGGACACCACGATGGGTAGGTTGAAATCCATTTTGAATACGGCCAAATTACAAGAAGCTGGGCTGGCGGCTAGATTTGAATCGCTGTAGGCTGTTGTGCTCGTTGGGAAGTCGTGGATAGGCGAAGCTAGACGAGGACAACCTGCACAAACAGCTTGGTATACTTTTCCTTTCCGGTCGAAGCGCGAGGTTCCTCCATCCACATGTTCTGCTGCGGTTCCGCCAAAGAAAGAACCGTACTTAAGTGCTGATGCATCGTCGGCGATCACCATCAGGTAGAAGTCGCTTCCATCCGTCGTTCCTTGAAAGGCGTCCGTGGTGGTGTCCATACCGTTCACGGTTGAGCCATTCGTGGTGCCTCCCCAGCCGGAGAGGTAGATGGCGTTGCATAAATCTACTAGGAAGGCTGTAGGGGAAATGTTGATGTTGGCTGGAGATGTGCTGGGTGTTGAGGTTCCAAAACGCGTAGACCAGATGGTGGTGTCCATCGTGCTGTTCAGCTTCGAAACAAACTGTCCAGAGCCAGGTGTGTTGTAGGTTGCATTCTGAATGAGTGCATTCCAATTCTCTTCTGTTTGAC
>CAXAIH010000243.1:0-3355 GCA_963968755.1 uncultured Flavobacteriales bacterium | reverse complement strand
CCTTTACACAGATTTACAAACCAACCGCGCTGCCGTAAAGGAGGGTGGCAATCCTAATTTGAACGTTTTGGACAAATACGCTTGGATTAAGGAAGCACATCCAACAGATGCCGAGGATTCTGGGCCAGCATTTGAAGCCTATTCTGACGGCTTCATTCAGTCGCTCAGACGTCTCGAGAACACTTCTGATGAAAAAGTTGCCAAGAATTACAATCTGCTCGTAAACTCATGCATCGGATGCCATCAGCAATATTGCATCGGCCCGCTTGACATCATTAAAAAGCTCGAGATAAAGTAGGCTAGAATCTAAAGCCTGTTTTGAAATGGAAGTTCGTGATATGGGCAAACTGATCACTGAGCAGTTCATTCTTATTGTTCAAGACCAAGTCTTGATGATCTACCCCTGCCGCTACGTACATCGATAGTGGACGGCGTAAAACACGGACACGCAGCAAGTATCGAAGATCGAGACTGTAGCCTAAAAGGCGGCCATTAAAACCCTCTCCACTAAGCAAGTCAGGTGCACCGTTTTGAATTCTCCCGAACTCAACAAGGGGCGCAGCGTAAAGCTCTCCTCCTATTCCGAAGTTTGTCCAAGGTTTGAAATAATGAAAACCCTTGGCTCCAATACGAGCTGTGAAAAAATTGCTGAGATAATCGCCTTTATTGCTTGATTCGATATTGTTCAGGCTTACACTCTTGAGACTTAAGTCTGAAACGGCAATGCCCAAACCAGCGTATAGTCCCAAATCTGTATTAACCTTACTTACAGGCTTAACAAAGAATTTCCCCTCGAAATGGTCAAGCTTACCCGTACTTTCCATTTCACGGAAGGTCAGTTGATCGAGACTATTTGAATTGAAACGTACTTCGCGCATTCCTGCACCGACCCAGAAAACACCAAATAACTTAAGCTCCACTTGAAGGTCGTAATTGTGCTGACTCAACTTTCCTGAAGAAATCTTGGGATCGTTGAGCTCCCCGAGACTTTCATAAATGTCGGCACTAACAGCAGTACCAGCTTTTAGGTTAAGCTGCAGACGTTGTGCATAAGCTGGAATAGAAAGTCCAGCGAGAAAAACAACAAAGAGCAGAATGTTCTTATTCATATTCAGTGCGTGCCAATTACAGTGCCGAAATTCGGAACTCAATGCCCTTCTAGAATCATCCTTGAAATTAATTGTAAACATAGAAACCTCAACAAGCTCCCTTAAGGTGGCGCAACTAATGTGTTACACGATGATAAGCACTTTAAAAAAGCTTCTACTTTCGGGGCCCGAAAAAAATCCTAATCACAGAATTATAGCTTCCTTAAAATAATCGACCAAATCAACGGAAAGCCTTACAAACATTCTGTTACACCTGTTAAAAAGTGCTTAACATTTATTAACGCCAAGACATCAGACTGACGCTTGCATTTGGGCACTTTTGGCAACCCTATTTAAACATAATTAATTCATGGAGAAGAATAAATTAGACGTAGAAAACGAGAGTGGGGAAAATCCCAAAACTTCAGTCAGCAGCGTGCAGAGTGCCGCTGACATCAGAGCCTTAAACGAGAAAATTCAGAAGGAGAGCGCATTCATCGATTTGATCAATCGTGAAATGAGCAAAGTAATCATCGGTCAGAAGTTCATGGTTGAACGTCTGCTTATAGGTTTACTTTCTGATGGACACATCCTACTTGAGGGTGTTCCAGGTTTGGCAAAAACCTTAGCCATTAATAGCCTGGCAGGTACTGTTCACGGAGCTTTCAGCAGAATTCAATTCACACCCGACCTACTCCCAGCCGATCTTGTTGGTACGCTTATTTACAATCAGAAGAAAGAGGACTTTCACGTAAAGAAGGGGCCTATTTTCGCCAACTTCGTTTTGGCAGATGAGATTAATCGAGCTCCAGCTAAAGTGCAGAGTGCCCTTCTTGAAGCCATGCAAGAACGCCAGGTAACTTTAGGAGACGAAACACATATTTTACCAAAACCTTTTTTAGTTCTCGCCACGCAAAACCCCGTTGAGCAAGAAGGCACTTACCCCTTACCGGAAGCTCAGGTTGACCGCTTCATGCTAAAGGTCATTCTCGGTTATCCTAAAAAAGAAGAAGAGAAATTGATCGTTCGTCAGAACATCGCGAAGACCAAAGGCGAAAAACCTCAAGTAGTTCTTCAACCAGAGGACATCGAACGTGCGAAAGCCACTGTGCGCGAAGTGTACATGGATGAAAAAATTGAGCAGTACATCGTCGACATTGTATTTGCATCTCGGAATCCTGAAGAATATGGACTTTCACGATTCAAAGACATGATAAGCGTTGGCGGTAGCCCGCGGGCAAGTATCAACTTAGGCTTGGCAGCAAAGGCATTCGCTTTTATCAATCGTCGAGGTTATGTGATCCCTGAAGATGTCCGTGCTATTTGTCATGATGTCATGCGCCACAGAATTGGCCTTACCTACGAAGCTGAGGCTGAGAACATCACCTCAGAAGAAATCATAAGCGAGATTCTCAATACGGTTGAAGTACCATAGAAGCGAGCGAGAATGGATAGTACCGATCTTTTAAAAAGAGTCCGTAAGATCGAGATCAAATCACGCGGGCTTTCAAATCAAATCTTCTCTGGCGAGTACCATTCAGCCTTTAAGGGTTCTGGAATGGCCTTCTCCGAAGTGCGGGAATATATGCCTGGAGATGAGATTCGAAAGATTGACTGGAATGTTACAGCCAGATTCGGACGTCCATTCATAAAGGTTTTCGAAGAAGAACGAGAAATGACCGTGATGCTCTTGGTGGACATCAGTGGCTCTGAAGACTTCGGAAGCAAAACCTACCTCAAACGCGAGGTAGCCACCGAGCTTTCTGCTGTGCTAGCCTTTTCAGCAATTCAGAACAACGACAAAATCGGAGTGATTCTTTTCAGCGATCACATTGAGAAATTCATCCCACCAAAAAAAGGTAAGAGTCATATTCTCAGAATCATTCGAGAGCTTATCAGCTTTGAGCCAAGTAGCAAAAAGACCAAGATTTCCGAAGCCTTGAGATTCTTGACCAACGCCATCAAAAAGAAAAGTACCGTCTTCGTGATTTCCGACTTCTTTGATGAAGGCTATAAGGATGCGCTTAAAATCGCGAACAACAAACACGATGTAGTTGCCCTGGAACTTCTCGACAAGCGTGAGAAAGAACTGACCAACATTGGTTTGGTTCCTTTTGAAGATGCCGAGACGAATGACATACGATGGGTAGACACCTCCGACCCCAGTGTGAGAAAGGCATATAAAGCTGCTGCTTTAAAGCGCGAGCATGAGTTAAAAAGCACCTTCCGAAAATCGGGAGTTGATCACGCGCAAATCGATGTTGAGC
>CAXAIH010000242.1:0-3358 GCA_963968755.1 uncultured Flavobacteriales bacterium | reverse complement strand
GTTATTGATGTTCTGTTGCGCACCAATGGTCGATAGTTTATTGATGAAAGAACCCGTGCATAGAAAGCCCGTAGGTTCGCAATAGGATTGACTGATTCCCAAGCTGAGCAGCAGGAAAAAGACAAAGGGCGCAAGCAGTTTCATTTCAATCGTAGATTCATTTGTAGCTACGAAGCAGTTCGGAGTAGAAATGGAAGCTGTGTCGAATATAACGCAATCATGAGTTGCAGATTGTTTCGTTCTCAACTAGGACATTCAAACTATCTTCGTCGTGAAAAATAGAGTAGTATGTCGCTAATCGTTTCTGAATTTGTAGAAGGTGTTTTGGTCCTTCGATTTAACAGGCCAGCTGTTTATAATTCCTTCAATCGTGAAATGGCCCTTGAGCTTCAAAAGACCTTAGATGAAGCAGCGGAGCGAGCTGATGTCCGCGCTATAATGCTCACAGGTGAAGGGAAAGCTTTTTGTGCGGGTCAAGATTTAGCGGAAGTAGTGGATCCGGAAGGACCTCCGCTTCCAGAAATTGTTGCCAAGCATTACAATCCCATCATTACCCGCATTCGGAATTTAGAAATGCCTGTGATTGCGGCAGTGAATGGAGTCGCAGCAGGTGCAGGTGCGAACATCGCCCTGGCTTGTGATATCGTATTGGCTTGTGAGTCTGCAAAGTTCATTCAAGCCTTTTCTAAAATTGGACTGATCCCCGACAGTGGCGGTACTTTCTTCCTCCCTCGTTTGGTTGGTTTTCAAAAAGCCTCAGCCTTATGCATGACTGGAGAGCATGTGGGAGCTGCAGATGCAGAGGCCATGAATATGATTTACAAATGCCTTCCAAACGAGGATTTTGATGAATCAGCTGTTTCCTTCAGTAAAAAAATGGCGGCAATGCCAACCAAGGGTTTGGCCTATACGAAAGCACTTTTTAATCAGACTTATCAAAATACGGTTGAAATTCAACTGGACGCGGAAGGTCATTATCAAACCGAGGCAAGTCATACATACGATTACAAGGAAGGTGTGAACGCCTTCTTGGAAAAACGTAAAGCAAGTTTTAAAGGAGAATGAACGAAGTATTAAAAATTTCAGTGATTGGAGCTGGTTCCATGGGATCCGGTATTGCGCAAATTGCTGCTCAAGCTGGGTATGAAGTAAGTTTAATCGACACTACCGACGAAGCCCTCGAAAGAGCAGGGAAGTCATTTGTCAAAATTTTCGACCGCTTGGTTGAAAAAGGTAGAGTTAGTAGGGAAGAGGCCGATGCTGTCCTTGGGCGGATTGATATGAGTACCGAGATGGCTCAGGTAGAAGGAAGTTCAATGGTGGTGGAAGCTATTGTGGAGCGACTCGATATCAAACAGAAGCTCTTTGCTCAACTTGAAGAATTGGTTTCGGAAGACTGTTTTCTTGCCACCAATACTTCTTCTTTGAGTGTCGCTTCTATCGCCGCCGCGTGTCAACATCCTGAACGTGTTATTGGACTTCATTTCTTCAACCCTGCACCACTCATGCCTTTGGTTGAAATCGTTCCGAGCGTGAGTACGGATTCGGCCGTGGCTGAAACCATCAAGTCGTGGATGCTCGAATGGGGCAAAACACCAGTACTTGCAAAGGATACTCCTGGCTTCATTGTAAACCGCGTAGCGCGTCCTTTCTACGGAGAAGCATTGCGCATTTACGATGAGGGAATCGCTGACTTTGCGACCATCGATTGGGCCATGAAGGAGCTAGGTGGTTTCCGTATGGGGCCGTTTGAGCTGATGGATTACATCGGGAACGATGTGAACTATGCCGTCACTGAATCTGTATTTCATTCCTTCTTCAACGACCCACGCTACAAACCTTCCTTCACCCAAAAGCGACTTTCGGAAATTGGGTGGCTCGGAAGGAAGAGTGGGAGAGGTTATTACGACTATTCGGAAGGCGCTGAAAAGCACAGTCCAAATCAAGATAAGGAAGCAGGTAGGGCAATTCTTAATCGTGTGTTGGTGATGCTTTTCAATGAAGCCATTGACGCGGTATTCTGGAATGTTGCGAGCGCGAAGGATGTGGAGCTTTCCATGACCAAAGGAGTGAACTATCCAAAAGGTCTCATTGCTTGGGCTCAGGAATTTGGCTTGGAGCGTGTACTCAACGATTTAGACGCGCTCTATGCAACCTATCGAGAAGATCGATATCGTGCAAGTGCGCTTCTGAGGCGTGCAGTCAGGGAATCTGAAGATTTGCTCTAGGTCTTATCTTCATTGAGCTAATTCATTCTTCATTGCCTGAATGAATCTTTACGCTCTGCTTCTCTGTTTTCTATGGATTATGACTCCAAATGCCCTCTTGATCTTGTACTGCTTTAGTTATAATCCAAAAGAAGGGAAGATCAAACGTACTTTGATTGGTAACTCTATAGAAGCTATCTAGTCATGCTTAGCATAATCCGCTGAAAAAACCTTAATCTCATCCCGAACCCTCCGAAACACCGCCATTAGGTCGTCTTCGTTGCCTCTTGCTTTGGCTGGGTCTTCAAAGCTGTGGTGAATTTGTTCTTTTACCCCTGGCAGGTTTGGACAGACTTCTTGCGCATGATCGCAGACCGTAATTAAAGTGTCGAAATTGAGATTATCGAGCTCGTCAATGGTTTTTGACTTTTGATTTGAAATATCGAAACCATCTTCTTCCATAATCAATTCCGCCCATGGGTTTAAGCCGTGGCTTTCCACTCCGGCAGATTGAACTTCACCACGATCTTCAAGAAAGGCTTGTAGGTAGGTTTCCATCATTTGGCTTCTGCAAGAGTTGCCGGTACAAAGGACAAGTATTCTTTTCATCTGAAAAGTTTCCATGCGAGTACACTGAGCGCCATTCCAATGCAAGGAGCGCCGATATAAATCCATAAATGTTCAAACTCTCCTGAAACAATCGCAGGTGCAATGCTTCTTGCAGGATTCATAGAAGCGCCAGTGATAGGTCCGGCAAAGGCTGCCTCCAATAGAACCACCGCACCTATTGCTGCACCTGCCATAATACCTGTTTCCTTGGAGCCTTTGCTCACTTGGAGAATGACGAACATGAGCAAGAAGCTGAGAATGATTTCTAGAAAAAACGTTTGCATGGCAGGGCCTGCAGGATTAGTCATTCCATAATCCGCCAAGCCAGGGAAGAGCAGCAGGAGAAAAAAGCTAGCGAGCAATCCGCCTAATATCTGACTCAGAACGTATGCTGCGACTCTATTCCAACCAAAGCTTCCTGATAGCGCAAAGGCGATCGTAACAGCTGGGTTGATGTGGGCATCTGAGCGTTACCCTATCAAATAGATCACCGCCGTACCGATGGCTCCAAACGCAACCGCAACGCCCACATGCCCGACCAT
>CAXAIH010000241.1:0-3363 GCA_963968755.1 uncultured Flavobacteriales bacterium | reverse complement strand
GTTCCACACGACTCACATCTTGAGAGAAGGACTGTCTCGTTTTAGATGGACTTGGCTCACCAACGTAATCGAACTCTTGGGCCTTCGTGCTCATCGAAAACATGCAAGTTGCAATGGCTAGGCATATTTTAAGAGATCTCGGAGAAAGAGCAAAAGGCTTCCACATAGCCTCAAATGTATCCAATCGCAACGGCGGAAATACTACCTTCAGCCACTCTTAATAACCGTGAGTCGTGGAAAAGACAAAATCAGATCGAATGCACCGCATTGCAGGCCGCCTAGAAGGCAGCTCTTTTATTCTTTTACTTCTAATAGCGATGCCCTTAAAGTATATGTTCGATTGGCCATGGGGCGTTAGGGTGGTCGGCTGGTTTCACGGAATTCTCTTCATCGCTTACCTCTACATTTCATGGTTGCAATACGACAAGCAAAGGATTTCCTTGAAGAATCTTGTATTTTGCATCTTCGCCGCACTTTTCCCGTTCGGACCATTTATACTTGAGCGAAGACTCTAGTGCTCTGCAACTTATGTGCTACAGCTTGCGTATATTCATAGACGAAATTGATACTTTGAATGCCCTTAGCCCTTGAAAAAGATTCTCACATCTATCATTGATGCCGGTGCCGCTAAGGTGAAGAGCGGGGAGATAAAACAACTTCGCTTATCCAATCGCCTTTAATTTGTTGGAGGTATTTTCTCCTTTTTCACGTTCATTGCCTATGGTCAGCTCGGAAATTGGGTTTTGAACCCTGTACTTTTAGCCTTCACTTTCCTCTGCGGATTCGGAATTTATTTGAATCATGTTGGGAAGCGCGATATTGTTTGTGCGAATGATGGATCCCCAAACAAACGGTACAAAAACCTCGACAATCAAGGGGAGTTCTTCGAGGAATCTCTGAGTGAACGCGACTTTAGGACCACCAGCATCTTCACCTTCGATATGAACGAAGATGGACTCATGGATGTAGCAGAAACCAATCTGCACAACCTAAATGTCTATTATTTAAACCGCGGGGAATACAACCTGCCAGCGGCAGCCAAGTGAGAAACAAAAATTCCTTCTATTATCCCGCGCTGGAATAAAGTCGTGAGGGACAGGAAGAGTTCCTGTATTTCTGGAATCAAAGATTGGCTTGAGGAATTACTTCCCGCCTCTCTTCCGATCTGTTTCTTTCAATAGAATCTTTCGAAGGCGGATGCTTGAAGGAGTTACTTCAACGTACTCATCAGACCCAACATATTCCATGGCCTCTTCGAGCGAGAACTTCACCGCTGGAGCGATGTTGTTCTTCTCATCCGTACCTGAGGTACGCATGTTCGTGAGCTTTTTGGTTTTGGTCAAGTTCAGCGTCATGTCGTCGAGACGTGTGCTCTCCCCTACTACCTGTCCTTCGTAAATGTCTTCCATCGGATCGATAAAGAACTTACCGCGATCTTGCAATTTGTTGATCGAATAAGCAATTGAAGTTCCTGTTTCCATGGCAATGAGCGCTCCGTTTCGCGGAACATTCATTTCTCCTTTCCAAGGCTCGTATCCGTGGAAACGATGTGAAATTACTGCCTCACCTTGAGTGGCCGTAAGAACCGGATTGGTGAATCCGATCAAGCCTCTAGCCGGAATACGAAATTCGAGGTCTACCCGATCGTCTTTCTTCTCGATGTTGACGATGTCACCTTTTCGCTGAGTGGCAATTTCGATTACCTTACCTGAAAGCTCTTCAGGAACGTTCACAAAAAGCAATTCTTCCGGTTCGTGTTTGAAACCATCAATCTCTTTGATCACTACCTGAGGTTGTCCCAATTGCAGCTCGTATCCTTCACGGCGCATGGTTTCAACCAAAATGGACAAGTGAAGAATTCCTCTTCCGAATACGATCCACTTATCTGGACTATCGGTGTCTTCAACACGAAGTGCTAGGTTTCGCTCCGTTTCTGCCATCAAACGCTCGCGGATCTTTTGAGAGGTCACGAATTTTCCTTCCTTTCCGAAGAAAGGTGAATTGTTGATGGTGAAGAGCATGCTCATTGACGGCTCATCCACAGAAATCGGCTTCATCGCTTCCGGGTTTTCAATGTCTGCGATGGTGTCCCCAATATCGAAATCCTCCAATCCTGTGACAGCAACGATTTCTCCCGGGAAAATTTCCTCTTTCGTCTTTTCTTTCCCTAAACCTTCGAAGAGGTAAAGTTCTTTCACGGTCGATTTATGAATCAATCCATTGCGCTGAACCAATGAAACACGATCACCCGCTTTAACGCTTCCTCGGTGAACACGTCCAACAGCAATTCGGCCTGTATAGCTTGAATAGTCGAGAGATGAAACTTGAATTTGAAGCGTCCCAGGATTCTCTTTTGGAGGCTCGAAATAGTCGATTACGGTATCCAGGAGATAAGTAACATCCGTAGTAGGGTTTTTCCAGTCTTCCGACATCCATCCGTTTTTCGAAGAACCATAAACTGTTCTGAAATCGAGTTGCTCTTCAGTAGCGTCAAGGCTGTACATCAAATCGAATACCTTCTCCATAGTTTCCTCTGGACGGCAATTTGGTTTATCCACCTTATTGACCACAACAATGGCTTTATGCCCCATCTCCATCGCCTTTTGCAGTACAAAACGCGTTTGAGGCATTGGACCTTCAAAGGCATCCACCACAAGCAATACTCCATCGGCCATATTGAGTACACGTTCCACTTCACCTCCAAAGTCGGAGTGACCGGGCGTATCGATGATATTGATCTTATGGTCTTTGTAACGAACCGAAACGTTTTTGGAAAGAATGGTGATTCCACGCTCGCGCTCGAGGTCGTTGGAATCAAGGATTAGGTCTTGCGTTTCCTGGTTATCGCGAAAAAGTCGAACTTGATGTAAGATCTTGTCTACCAAGGTTGTTTTACCGTGGTCGACGTGGGCGATGATGGCGATGTTTCGAAGATTCATGCTCTGCTTTTAGGCCCTTTTTTAGGGCGTGCAAAGGAAGTTCTTTTTAACGAGGCAGAGATGCTTCTGCCCGCTTCATTTTCAGGAAGTTGGAATTCTAATTATGAGGATTGTCACAAGGCTTAGGTGACACGAATCACAGCACTACAGCTTCAATGGTCGTACTCTTACAAAAACAATTTCGATGAAGTACGCCATTCTCATACTCTTAAGTTTTCTACAGATTCACAACTCGGCCCAAGACACCTATGGCTTGGAGTTGGAAGAATCAAGCATAGTTGGATTGTCAGGGAAGATTACGAAGGATGGGGAAGCTAAGTAGATTCTGTGATTGCATTAAAAGAAGAATGTTGATGAATTTGAAAGGTAGGGAATAAGATTTTGAAAATCAATAATTTACAGGAGAGAGCTGCAATTGGCCGCG
>CAXAIH010000240.1:0-3409 GCA_963968755.1 uncultured Flavobacteriales bacterium | reverse complement strand
ATTACTTGGTGATGGTGAAAGAAACTCTTGGAGAAGATTGGCTGTCGAATGAATGGTTTCGTTTTGGGGCCAGCAGTCTAGCAAATGACATTTTGATGCAGCTGGTCAAGCAGAAGGAGGGAAATTACCAATCGATGAACTATTTTACAATTGACTGATGTCTAAAAAGTCAAAAGCGTTAGAGCCAAACACGGGTTGGGATTTTGACCCAGCACCCGAAACTGTACCGGTCGTTATTAAGCCGCAGTACGATTTGTTTATTGATGGAAATTGGGTAAAGGCAAAATCGAAAAAATTCTTCGATACCATCAACCCGGCCACGGAAGAAAAACTCTCCGAAATTTCCGAGGCTTCCGCGAAAGATGTCGACATAGCCGTTCAAGCTGCCTCTAAGGCTTTTGAGTCTTGGTCAAAGCTCCCCGGCAAGGAACGCGGAAAATACATCTTCCGCATAGCTCGAATTCTTCAAGAAAGAGCTCGAGAGTTTGCGGTTTTGGAGACCATAGATGGCGGGAAGGCCATTCGTGAAAGCCGTGACGTAGACATTCCACTAGCAGCGGCGCATTTCTTTTATCATGCAGGCTGGGCCGACAAACTTGAATATGCTTTTCCTGGTTTGAAACCAAAGCCAGTTGGTGTTGCTGCTCAAATCATCCCGTGGAACTTTCCCTTGCTCATGGCTGCATGGAAAATTGCTCCAGCCTTGGCCTGTGGTAATACAGTCGTTTTAAAACCAGCCGAAACTACCTCCTTAACAGCCCTGAGGTTGGCTGAGGTAATTGAAGAAGCTGGACTTCCGCCTGGAGTGGTGAATATTGTCACCGGAGCAAGTGCTACCGGCGCTGCATTAGTGAATCATCTAGGCGTGAAGAAAGTGGCCTTCACGGGTTCAACCGAAGTGGGTAAAATTATCCGTCGCTCTGTAGCTGGGACAGGGAAAAAACTCACCCTTGAATTGGGCGGCAAGGCTGCGAACATCGTGTTTGAAGACGCGGCTATTGATCAGGCAGTTGAAGGAATTGTAAATGGCATTTATTTCAATCAAGGTCATGTTTGCTGTGCGGGATCGAGACTCTTCGTTCAAGAGAGCGTTCGAGAAGAGGTTTTACAAAAACTGAAGTTTCGAATGCGTTCTTTGATTGTGGGGAACCCGCTGGACAAAAACACGGATGTTGGAGCCATCAATTCTGCAGAACAACTCAAGATCATTCAACATTATTTGAGTTTAGGAAAGAAAGAAGGCCTTGAAATGTATCAAGCGACCAACAAACTTCCCAAGAAAGGATTCTGGTGCGCGCCAACCTTATTTGAAGATGTTGCTCAATCCAGTATTATAGCCCGAGAAGAGCTTTTTGGCCCGGTGCTCGCCATCCAAAGTTTCCGTACCATTGATGAGGTAATTCAGAAAGCCAACAACACACCTTACGGGCTCTCTGCTGGCGTTTGGACAGATAAAGGCTCTAAAATCTTTAACCTTACCTCGGAGATGAAAGCCGGAGTAATTTGGGCCAACACCTACAACAAGTTTGACCCAACTTCCCCTTTTGGTGGTTATAAGGAAAGTGGATTTGGAAGAGAAGGAGGAATTAACGGATTGTCGGCATATTTAAACTTGGAGGCATGAGCAGATTGGAGGTAGCAAAAACATACAAGCTCTACATTGGTGGGAAATTCCCTCGAACGGAGTCGGGGAGAAGTTACAAGCTGAAAGGTCCAAAAGGGGAGTACATCGCAAACCTCTGTCAAGCTTCAAGAAAGGATTTCCGGGAGGCTGTTATCGCTGCACGGAAGGCTCAAGGTCCGTGGGCTGCAAAAACTGCCTATAACCGAAGTCAAGTTCTTTATCGAATCGCAGAAATACTGGAAGGTAGAAAGGCTCAATTTCTTGAAGAATTGAAACAACTTGGCTCTTCAACAAGCAAGGCGAAAAAAGAGGTTGAAGACAGCATTGAATGTTTGGTGCACTTTGCCGGATGGGCAGATAAGTATCAGCAGATCTTCAGTTCTGTGAACCCCGTGGCTAGCTCACACTTTAATTTTTCCGTCTGTGAACCGACTGAGGTGATTGCAGCCATTTCACCAAATGAAAACCCACTTCACGGATTGTGTTTCTTGATTTCTATTTGCTTGGCAGGTGGGAATTCGGTCGTTTTGCTTGCTTCAGAAAAAGCACCACAACTTGCCATATCGTTTGCAGAAGTCCTGCACACTTCAGATGTTCCGGGTGGACTCGTGAATATTCTCACCGGCTTCGAAGAGGAGTTAAGTGCTCATTTTGCGAGCCATATGGACGTGAATGCACTCGTTTATGCGCGAGAAGATGAGAAGCAATCGACTTCCTTGGAAATTGCCAGTGCTGACAATGTGAAGCGATACTTTCATTGGGGTGAGTTAGAGGCGAAGATTTCCTACTCACCTTATTACATAAGGGATTTGCAAGAGATTAAAACAACCTGGCATCCCATCGAAAAAATATCTTCTTCCGGTAGCGGATATTAACACCCAGTCCCAAGCGATTGGGATGCAGCTAAGCTGTTTGGCGATTTGCACCAAATGAGGCCTTTTTCCAAGTTCATATCTGCTATTTTCGCGTCATGAACAAGAGCCAGCTTTTCTCTGAAGCCATCAAAGCGTGCATACGCGCATCCAAAGAGATTCTGAAAGTTTATCAAGGAGAGATTGAGGTTGAAATTAAAGACGATCGAAGTCCACTTACCGAGGCCGACAAACGAGCCAATGCTGAGATTGTTAAGGTTCTTGAAGGAACTGGAATTCCAATTTTGAGTGAAGAAGGAGCTGATGTTCCTTTTGAAGAGAGAAACAAGTGGTCATCCTTTTGGCTGGTTGACCCTTTAGATGGCACCAAGGAATTTATAAAGCGAAACGGTGAATTTACCGTGAACGTCGCGCTCATTGAGGACAACTACCCAAGCTTCGGGGTAATCTACGTGCCGGTGACCGGCGTATTGTATTTCGGAGGTACCGAACTTAATGGGTCGTTCAAATTGAAAACAGATTCAGTTGATGGCCTCAGCATAGAAAGCTTAATCTCCATGAGTCAAAAGCTTCCTTTCGAAGGGGGGAAGGAGAACCATGCACGTGTGGTAGGAAGCCGTTCACATATGTCGCCGGAGACAATGGAATTTGTTGAGAGCCTAAAGGAAGAAGGTAAGGAAGTGGAGATGGTTGCCATGGGAAGTTCGCTCAAGATTTGTTTGGTTGCTGAAGGTTATGCGGAATATTACCCGCGCTTTGCTCCAACAATGGAATGGGATACCGGTGCTGGCCAAGCAATAGCGGAAGCTGCTGGAAGCACCTTTACGGATTGGATGACCAAGAAAAGAAAACGCTACAACAACGAAATATTGAGGGACAATTGGCTGCTTGTAAATTAGCATGATGTCAAAAG
>CAXAIH010000239.1:0-3449 GCA_963968755.1 uncultured Flavobacteriales bacterium | reverse complement strand
GACTATAAGGAAGAGGTGGACAACCGTTCCTTCAAAGTCGGATTGTCAGCCCTTTCTGAATTTCAGTTTCATCCAACTGAAAGGGAAGTAATCCAGGAATTCTCGCTCTTTGAATCAATAGAGGGGTCCAATCGTTTGTCAGGAACGAAGAAAATCGAGAACATCGATTTGTACAAATTGGAAATGCAAGCAACCTATGAATTGGGTAGCATAGCCGGATACGACAATAAAACGAGAACAGGATTTTTAAAGATGGAAGTCCAAGGGCCAGCAATGGGTTTTGGACACGGAGAGTTTCCCAATCTATTCTCAGAAGCAGTAGTAGCAAATTCAGCAAACTCATCTGGAATTCTGAGTAAGGAAAAAGAGAAAAAGGCAATTCCAAAGGAGCCGTTGGCGCCCCAGTTGAGGTCGATTTCGTTGAACTATAAAGCTTCAGCAAAACTCTTCATGAAACCCGATGAAGTCTCGCAAAACGAGCGAAACTCTGAGGACAAAATCTTTCACATTCATCCATATGGAAACCTAACAACCTTCCATTCAGGACTGCCTCAACAGAAAGCCTTTTTACTTCCTCAATACGACGAAGAAGGTTACCTCTTTATAGGTCTTGAAAATATCTCTGCTCCAACGGAATTGTCAGTCTATTTCGAACTTCGATCAAACTTTCAGAACGTCATCAACTTTAACAGTGTTCCCGAGACGAACTGGAGATATCTCGTTGGTGATGAATGGAAAGTGTTTGAAAACAACGACATCATTTTTGATGGAACCAACAATTTTTCTACTTCTGGAATAGTCAAGTTGGCCATTCCTTCAGACATGAACCGAGAACATAGCTTTCTGCCTTCAGATAAGTATTGGTTGTCTGTAAGTGCTCCAGAAAACACGGATGTTCTTTCGAAGGTCGTCTTCATGAAAACGAATGCTGCTAAGGTGCAGTGGATGGCACACAAACCTGAAGCCAAATGGGAACAAAATATTCTGGCGAATACCATCTCAGCCTTTGCTGCTACTCGCACTGATGTAGGTTCTTTACTTCAGCCCTTTCCAAGTTTTGGAGGAAAAAAACCAGAGCTGAGAAAGCAATTTCACACCAGGGTGGCAGAGCGCTTGAAGCATAAGAATAGAGCTGTAACTCCTGACGATTATGAAAAGTTGATTTTGAGTGAATTTCCTGATTTATTTCAGGTTAAGTGTTTGAATCATACAAGTCACCCCGAGTTCGTTGACTCTGGAAAGACAAAGCTTATTGTAGTTCCGAAGGTACTCGCGCAAAACGATTTTTATCTACCAAGAGCTGATTACCATCAAATGCAAGTCATCGAAGATTTCTTGAGTCAACGTGTGTCCCCCTTCGCATTCTTTGAAGTGATCAACCCTGTGTATGAGAAGGTTCGCATCAGCTGCAAGGTTCGGTTCAAAACAGAGAAAAAGCAAGGTGAGTTCATCAATCGAATCAAGCGAGATTTAAGGGCATTCATTTGTCCGTGGTTCGATAGCGAGCAGAAGGAAATGAACTTTGGGGGAAGTATAGAGCGAGATGATGTGCTAACCTTTGTCGAGTCGCTAGATTATGTGCAATTTGTAACGAAGTTGTCGCTCGTAGTTCTGCACTATAAAGACGGTATTTACTCGATTTCTGACTCAGCTACTGATGACGGTCGGATAAATGAATTATGGAGTAGCACTCCTTGGAGTGTTTTGGTTCCAGATGAAGAACACGAAATCAGTATAGTGGACAAATCGACGCATGAGTTGCCACAGGAAACGCGAATCGAAACCATGCGTATCGGAGCTGATTTCGTTATAGATGAAGACAAAGAAGTCGATGCTGAATTTCTTTATATTGACTTGGATAAGGACACCTATTATGTTGTCGAAATTGACCTTTAGAATCAACTTTGACTCAGTGATATAAAGACCTAGAGATGATGGAAATTTTCAACAGAGCTACCTTAAAAGGATTCTTCAAGAAAGGGCGTGTGCCAACAGAGGTGCATTTCTCCAATTTAATTGACTCCACTATCAACAAGATTGATGATGGATTTGCAAAGACTGTTGAAAATGGACTAAAGCTCTCACCAACAGGTGAATCTAAAAAGCTGCTTAGTTTCTACGATGACATAAAAGAAAAGGACCCTCTGTGGGAAGTTGAAATCAATCCCACGGAAACGAGTAAGGGTTTAAGCTTTAAGGAACGTGTTGCTGGGAGCAGACTATTTTTAAGAAATGGAGGTCAAATCGGTATTGGAACCATGAGTCCTAAACACCACCTTCATGTTGAGGGAACCATTGGCATGAGAAGTCGAGTGGGAACCTACCAATCCATTTCAGAGGTTTCTGCCGATAGCGAGTGGCACATCGTGCTAGATCAGCTCGATGGCTGTCATGCATTTGAAATTGTCGCAAAGGTTGAAGGCGTAAAGAAAAGAGGCAAGTATGCTATGGCCCATGCAATTGCTATAAGTACCCATGGCGGAATAAACAACAAGGTAAAAGTGACGCAGGCCTTTTATGGCTGGTATTGGCATCGGATAAAGTTTAGATGGAAACGCGGTGCGGAGGGCAAATACAGGCTAGAAATGCGCACAGTGGGTCACTACGGAGCGGATGATCAGAATAGAGTAGTTCAAATTAAGTATCACGTTTGTTCACTTTGGGATATATAGCAGTGGCCAAATCAATACACGTCATACCAAACAAACCGCTCTCAAAGAGCATGGATTACGATGCTCTTCGATTGGAAGGTATCGAGCTGAACCAAGAGCTTTCAGGTGAACTTTGGACAGACTACAACCTACATGATCCTGGCATCACCATCCTAGAACAGTTTTCCTATGTCCTGACAGACATTGCTTATCGAACCAACCTCCCAATTGAGACGCTCCTTTTTCACGGAGGAGATCATCAGAAAGTACTTCGGTCGAATGCTCTTTACCCAGCCGAGGAGATCTTCCCAACCAGTCCAATAACGACTTCTGATTACCGCATTTTACTGTTAGATCAATACCCACAGTACTTGTCCAACTGTTGGCTGGAGCATATTGATGATCACAAGGAGGGAATAAAGGGACTTTACCATCTCACTCTCTTACTCAAAGGGAATATTGATCCAGAGGAATACCCGAGTATCCAACGCGAAATGCGTTCGTTCTTCAATGCGCATCGAAATCTCTGCGAAGACATTGAGTCCATTAACATCTTGCAAGCAGAGCAAATTTCATTTTCAGGCGAAATCGACATTTTTCAAGATGAGCCTGTAGAAGACGTACTGTCTGAAGTCTTGTATCGGATTGAGCAATATTTTAATCCTTCTGTAAAGTTTTCACAACTAGAAGATTTAGAGAGGGAAGGAATGAGCTTGGATGAAATCTTCGACCTTCCTTCCCACAAACATGGCTTTATTCTAAAAGAGCAGCTCGAAGACAAGCAAGTTGAGTTTCATG
>CAXAIH010000238.1:0-3476 GCA_963968755.1 uncultured Flavobacteriales bacterium | reverse complement strand
AAGGTTTTTATCCGAAAACTGCATATCTGATTTCGAACTATGGTCGGATAAAGAGCTTTGCGTACGACAAAGAGAATGGGAAAATCAAAAAGCATTACTTAATCAAAGGTTATCCAACTGTCACCTTCAAGGTGCACAACGGCCCTACATTCACGAAGTATATTCATAAGCTGGTTGCAGAACACTTCTTAACCAAAGAGAACGAACAACAGATCTACGTAATTCATATGGATTACAATAAGCTCAACAATTATTTGGAGAATCTGCGTTGGGCAACAAAGAAGGAGAAAGAAAGACATCAGTTCAGCGGTCCGAACTTCAAACCTGTAAAGGGAAAGAGAAAGTATTCCAAACTCACCGAAACGGAGGTTATCCGACTCAAGAAGTTAATCAACAACCCGGAACGAAAGACAAGGCTAAAGATCATCGCCAAACAATTCGGCATCAGCGAAATGCAACTCAATCGTATCAAACGCAGTGAGAACTAGGCAAACGTAAAAGAAGTCTAATCCATCTCCTTAAGCAAATCCTCTCTGGATTTACGCACTTCCACAAAATCAAAAATTCGATCTAGCACAGCATCTACCAGGGTGTCAGGACAACTCGCTCCGGAGGTAAGAATCATTTTTATTGGACGATTTTCGGGGATGAAAGAATACGTTTTTACCTGCTTAGAAGTTCTCCAATTGAAGTGATGTATGGAACCATCACCCCTAATTTCTTCAGGGCCAGAGATAAAGTATGTCGGGAGTTTTGCTTCGCAGAGCTCTACCAAGTGAGAGGTGTTTGAACTGTTGTACCCACCCACTACAATCGCAAAATCTGCTTCTTGTTCCAAAAGCGCATATGTTGCCTTTTGGTTATCATTTGTGGCATAGCAAAGCGTATCTCGCGTATCGACAAAATGATTCTCTTGCTCCCCGTGTTTTTCTATCATTACTTGCTTGAAGTGCTCAGCAATGGCATGAGTCTCTTCTGCAAGCATGGTCGTTTGATTGATCACACCAACTTTCTCGAAGTCTTTGGAAGGATCAAAACTAGCTGAAGCTCTATGTCCGAATTTCGTTTCAAATTCTTCAAGGGGTCGTTTTCCCGTTATTATTTCGCCAAGAACAAGAGCTTCCGCCATGTCTTTCACCACCACACTACGCGCTTCTTCTTTGACGTGTGAAAAAGTTGCCCTGGTTTCCTCATGGCTTGGCTTTCCATGAATAATCACACTCGAATTGTTCTTGCCCAATTTAGAAGAGGCAGTCCAAACTCGCTCCACAAACGGACAAGTCGTATTGTACTGTTCGATTTTTATTCCTTTCGAACGAAGGATTGCCTCAATTTCAACCGTTGTTCCGAAGGCGGGAATAATAACAACGTCGTCCTCTGTGAGCTCATCAAATTCAATGAAATGATTACCCTCCGTATCCATGATAAACTCGATACCTTTAGATTCTAAATCCGCATTCACAGCAGGATTGTGAATCATCTGACTGAGCAAAAGAACACGCTTCCCTTTGTTCTCCTCAACCGTTTTGTAAGAAATTTCTAAAGCATTTTCTACCCCATAGCAGAAACCAAAATGCCGAGCAATTAGCACATCCAATCCACCAAAATTCAATGAGGTTGGAGTGAAATCTTTTTTCCTAGGGTCACCTTGCCTTCGACGCTTCTTAATCTCCCCAATAAAAGAGCTTCGGTAGTAGTTTGGAATCGTGAATTTCTTCATACGCAACAAAGGTAACTTTCAGCTTCTTAAAAGGTTCGTGAAAAAGCCTTCATAAATTATACATTTGTCGATCGAATAAATCATCATGAAAAAGCTTTTATTTACTGCCGGCCTGCTCATCGCAGGTTTTACTCTTCAAGCTCAACTTCGAGTATTTACCATTCAAGCGCAGGAAAAAGCGCTTCCAGGAGTTCAGAGGATCTCTATTATGAAATTCCAAAACTCAGGAAGCAGCAATTACTACTACTGGCAGCAGGATGCGATTGGTGATAATTTTCCGAATTATATGACCACAGAACTTCTGAAGGAGGATCGTGGTGCGGTTAAGTTTGGGAAGCGTTACAAGCCAGACGTTAAAATGAACCAATTCATTGTTGTTGAAAGATCGCAATTGGACAACATCATCAAGGAACAACAATTAGGTGCTTCCGGAGCGGTAGATGACAATCAGGCAGCTCAAGTAGGTAAACTTCTTGGACTTGACGCCATCATTAGCGGTAGTTATAAATACACCAATGCCGGTGACAAGTCAACGACTAAAGCCATTAAAAACAAGGAAGGTGCTGTAACTGGCTATATGAACACATACACACGTACTGTTCTTGTTGAAGCGACTATGAAAGTGATTTCTGTTGAAACAGGTCAAATCATAGCGGTTGCAACGAAGAACAGATCAATGGTTTCGAAGAAATCAAACGCCTCCAAATCAAAAGCACGCGAAATGCTAACAAGTGTTGAAGTTTTAAGAGATAATGGTATCAAGGAACTCGCAATCATGTTAACCAATTACATCGCTCCTACCTTCCGTATCATCAACTACGATTTGGAAAAGATCAAAGTGAAAGCATTTAAGGTCCGTGCGAAAGATGCAGTTTCTGCTTGCAAGGACGGAGACGTAGCACAAGCTTTGGGAATCTATCAAGCTATTTTCAAGGAAGACAGCTACAACGCTCGTTTAGCTTACAACCTTGGTCTTGTATACGAAGCAGTCCTCGATTATGACAAAGCTGTTGAAATGCACACTACCGCCTCAGGAATCGATGGTAAGAAGCAGTACAAGAATGCGCTAGAAAGAGCCGAAACAGGTAAAGAAACCATTGCTGTGCTTAAAGGTCAAGGTTGGAAAATTGGACAGGCGGATGTCAGCGCTGCAAGTGAAGAGGGTATTTCTGCGGAAGTTGTTGAGAAAATCAAAACAAAAGGGAACACAAAATCACGTGTAAAAGTTTATTCTGAGCCAATGAAGCAAGGAAAAGTTGCTGCTCAAATTCCAGGTGGAATGGAATTGGTAGTTACAGGCAAAGAAGGCCCTTTCATCAAGGTTAAACTTGTTAATGGAACCGAAGGCTTCATTCATCAAGACGATACAAAATAGAATATGCAGATACTGCAACGAATAAAGCCGGTAATCGATCTGAGGATCTTACCGGCTTTCTTTTTCCTGCTCATTGTAAGGAGCGCATTCGCTCAAGCTCCGCAATGGACAGACGACACAAAACGACAAGCTCTTTATCCAAGCAATAAGTTCATCACCGGATATTATTGGGAAGAGAAGGTAAAAAAGAAAGAAGTCGAAGATGTTCTCTATCAACTAGTAGCGCAGGCTAAATCAGAGTTACTTGAGTCGATTACTGTCGACATTAAAACGGAGAGCAATTCAGCAGTAGCTGATTATGGAGATGAGTTTTACGAGAGTTTTAGCTCCAAAACAAATTCATCTTCGGGACTTAAGCTTACAGGACTACATGTCCAGAAG
>CAXAIH010000237.1:0-3479 GCA_963968755.1 uncultured Flavobacteriales bacterium | reverse complement strand
ATTGAATATTTGATTACAAACTTTATCACTTTTTGCTAAAATTAATTTTTCAATCAAGTCACAATAATCTTGAATATGAAGATTTGGTCTTAGTTGATCTCCTCCAAAGACAGTAATTTTTTTTTCTGTTCCTTCCACGATCCAAATGTCGTTTTTTCTGTTTAGCTATTCAGTTAGCCCAAGGCAATGAAGAAAGAAAAGAATGGTAAACTAGAAACACAGGATTTTTACACGAGTCCTGAGGGTTATCTTATTTTTACCAAGCACTATTTATTGAAGCGAGGCTACTGTTGCCAAAATGGCTGCAAGCATTGTCCTTATGGCTTCGACCCAAAAACTGGAACATTCCGAAAAGATGCAAAAACAGACATTCAAGGAGGCGATAAGGCAGGGGATTCCCGAAACGCTCCCAGAAGCAAAAAGTCTTGACCCTGAAATAAGCCACGCTCCAAAACGGAAGAGCATTCTGAGCAAGGACGAACATCGCTTAGCTCTCCGGAACGCACTTCGATACTTTCCAAAGGAGACACACCAGCTATTAGCCAAGGAATTCAACCAAGAGTTGGAGGACTATGGAAGAATCTACATGCATCGTTTTCGTCCGGATTACAAGATGCACGCGCGACCTATTTCTGAATACCCAGCGCGTTGTCAGCAGGCAGCAGCCATCATGCTGATGATCAGCAATAATTTGGATCCTGCTGTGGCGCAGCATCCACATGAACTCGTCACCTATGGTGGAAATGGAGCCGTTTTTCAGAATTGGGCACAGTATCTCTTAACGATGAAGTACCTATCAGAAATGACGGAGGATCAGACCTTGGTGATGTATTCTGGACATCCACTAGGCTTATTCCCATCTCATAAAGATGCGCCAAGGGTAGTGGTTACCAATGGCATGATGATTCCCAATTACTCAAAACCAGATGACTGGGAGAAATTCAACGCCTTAGGTGTCAGTCAATACGGGCAGATGACAGCAGGTTCTTATATGTACATCGGCCCTCAGGGAATCGTGCACGGAACCACCATTACCGTTCTGAATGCAGGAAGAAAAATATCAAAATCGGGTGAAGGTCTTGAAGGAAAACTCTTTGTGACTGCCGGCTTGGGAGGTATGAGTGGAGCGCAGCCGAAAGCTTCGAACATTGCAGGTTGCACCTCTATCACTGCCGAAATCAATCCGAAAGCCGCTTACAAAAGGTTAGAGCAAGGCTGGTGTGATGAAGTGATTGAAGATTTAGACGAGTTGATTGAGAAGGTTCAAGAAAGCCGTCGAATTCAAGAAGTGAAGGCCTACGCTTACTTGGGGAACATTGTGGACCTTTGGGAAAAGCTCGTGGAAAAAGATGTGTTCGTGGATTTAGGTTCCGACCAAACCTCTCTACACAATCCTTGGGCAGGGGGTTATTATCCGGCCGGGTTGAGCTATGAGGAGAGCAACCGCATGATGGCCGAAGAGCCTAAGCTGTTTAAGCAATACATTCAAGAAACTCTCAGACGGCATGCTTCCGCTGTAAATATGTTAGCCGAACGTGGAATGTATTTCTTCGATTACGGCAATGCCTTTCTTCTTGAAGCGGGAAGAGCAGAGGCGGACGTCTTTAACGATAAAGGAGATTTCAAGTATTCTTCTTATGTTCAGGACATCATGGGTCCGATGTGCTTTGATTATGGATTTGGCCCTGTTCGATGGGTTTGCACAAGCAGCGATTCCGAGGACCTTGCAACTTCCGACCGAATTGCAGCCGAAGTTTTGGAAGAGCTGATGGTGGATGCACCAAAAGAGATTCAGCAGCAGATGGCCGACAACATCCACTGGATTAAAGCCGCGGGCGAAAACAAGATGGTGGTTGGCTCTCAAGCCCGCATCTTGTATGCAGATGCGCAGGGAAGAATTGCTATTGCGAAGGCCTTCAATGAAGCTATCGCAGCTGGCATCATATCTGCACCTGTGGTTCTTGGTCGCGACCATCACGACGTTTCAGGAACCGACAGCCCTTATCGAGAGACCTCAAATATTTACGATGGCTCTCAGTTTACGGCCGACATGGCCGTCCAGAACTTTGCCGGTGACGCATTTAGAGGCGCCACTTGGATTTCCCTGCACAACGGAGGTGGCGTTGGATGGGGTGAAGTAATGAACGGTGGATTCGGTATGTTGCTAGATGGTTCCGCTGATGCCGAACGAAGATTGAAAATGATGCTGCATTGGGATGTCAACAATGGAATAGCACGTAGGTCGTGGGCAAGAAACGAAGAGGCAGTATTTGCGATAAAGCGCGCCATGGAAGATGAGCCGCGCTTGAAGGTTACCCTTCCCAATTTTGTCGATGATCAAACCTTAGAGGAGATAGAATCGAAAAAGTGAAACTCTTCAGCATTTTTAAGCGCAGACTGGTTTATCGGCTTTGGCTAATCTTCGGTCTTGTCTATCTAACCCCCGTCTTAGGCCTACTCTTTTTTGTCTGCCACTCTCAGAAGCTGCGCACAATAGATACTTTTCAGATAGAAAGTGAAAATCGTTTGGAATTCTTCCTTCGGCTTTGAGACTTCAAATACTCGCAATCATCGAATGCCTAATCGGTATTGGACTCCTCGTCAATAGGTACTTCCGGACGATGAACTTCATCATGCTGGGTCATATGCTCTGTACCTTCTCAACTATTGTGCTCCTGCCAGAACATATGTTCACTACGGCTCCTTTTGGGATTACACTAGCTGGTCAATGCGTCGTGAAAAACCTAGTATTTCTTGGTGCAGGCTTCTTAATCATCCATTTCTTTGATCAAGAATAAGAGTTTAAGGCAAAACAGGAAATTGTCACTTGATTTCTTGCTCCAATCATAGTTACCCTCAACCGCCTGGCTATATTTGCAGCTATAAGTTATGTCATTGAAATTCCTCGTAAGTACCTTTCTAAGTCTGCTCCTTTCTACCAATTTCATTTCTGCCCAGAAAATTGAGCAGAAGAAAGATGTTTTTGGTATTACCTACAACGATAAATGGGTCGTAAAGGCCAAGTATTCAGAGATAATTCCTCTTGATGACTCCCACCCGAAAGTGAAGTGTTACGCTCTTAAGGAGGAGAATAAGTGGGATTTTCTCTTCTTGAACGCGGGCGAAGAGTTGGGTAAGAAGGCGAAGGATCTAAGCTTCCCTTACGACAGTATTTATCTCATTACGGAAGGCTTAGCCGTAATAACCATCGATAGTTTGAGCGGGATCTTACAGATCAATAATTGGCGTATTGACCCTAACACTCCTGTTCGCAGAGTTCTTGGCCCGGAATGTTCTGGAGTTGCTCTATGGAAAAGTAAGATGCCAGCTTTTATAAGTGGTGAAAACGAACCCATCTGGTTTAACCTGAAAGGCAAACAAGGCATGGTGATGAATGTTGCAGGCAAGACGCTTCCGAACTTCAGGATGGTGCTCACAGGAGTAGATTCCATTGCTCAATTTGGAGAAGAAAGTAACCC
>CAXAIH010000236.1:0-3483 GCA_963968755.1 uncultured Flavobacteriales bacterium | reverse complement strand
GCTCGGGGAGGCTCGTATATTAATTTAATATCAACATTTTATTTACAAATGGATTCGTCTTATCCTTGCACCATCTAAGCTCTGTCTCCTGGGATTTCAAAAAAAAATCGGGTGTTGAACTTATTGTAATATTAGCTCATTCATTTTAGCTCAATGACCCTCAAACTCACCACCCTTTTACTTCTCGTGGCGGCGGCTTGCATGACAAGCAATCAGGTATCAGCCCAAGCGTTTGATAAATCAGCCTACGCGAAAGGACTTAAATTCACCAACGCGGATTCCTCCTTATATTTGAAATTCGCCCTTCGAATGCAAAACCTTGTTCAGGTCACTAAGGAAGTCGGCAAACCAGTAAAATCGAGATTTCTAGTACGTCGATTTAGATTAAAATTTGATGGTTATCTGTTGAGTCCACGTGCAGTCTACAAAGTTGAGATTGGGCAATCGAACATTGACGTCGGAGGTGGCGGAAACCTGCTTCTTGATGCTGTCTTAAAGTATAATGTAACAGAGAATCTCTGGTTCTGGTTTGGGCAAACGAAACTTCCGGGAAACCGCGAAAGAGTAGTTTCGTCTCAGAGTTTGGAGACTGTGGATCGCAGTCTTGTGAATTCATTTTTTAATATTGATCGAGATTTTGGAATTCAACTTCGCCACCATATAAAGCTTGGAACGGCAATCATAAAAGAAGAAGTTGCTTTGAGCCTTGGTGAGGGAAGAAATTTCACTTCCGACCTAGATGGAGGTTACTCATACACAGGGAGAATTGAATTTCTTCCTTTAGGTAAATTCACCTCAAAAGGAGACTATTTTCTGAGTGATTTAAAGCGTGAAAGGAAGCCTAAAATTGCCTTTGGAGTTGGTGTTGATTACAACGAAAAGGCGATTAGGGAAAAAGGTCAACGGGGAACCCAACTTGGGTTTTCTAGGAGCCTGAGCAGTGTTATGGCCGATATGATATTTAAATACAGAGGCTTCTCAACACTCGTCGAATGGTTTGACAAACGTGCAGACGATCCTTTTGGTGCAGCTGAAAAGCTTCTTGACCCAAGTATTACTGGAACTTTTTATACCGGTTCCGGGTATACTGGGCAAGCGAGTTATACCTTCAAGGGAAATTGGGCCTGCGTGGGCCGTTTTACGTCGGTTGCCCCTGATGCAGAAACTTTCCTCCTCGATGAAAATCAATATACCTTTGGATTTTCGAAGTTTATCGTAAACCACAAATTCAAAGTTCAAACAGACTTTACTTTCAGAGATTATCGTGGGGTTCAGCCTGAAAGGTACATGTGGCGATTCCATATGGAAATTGGCCTTTAATCCCCAGGCTTCGTTTCGTCATCAGTCTTAACTTTATAAATGTACCTGTAGGTCTGTGCTTGAACTCCTTGCCCAGGCAACTTCCAGTCGTCGAATTCTGGCTCCTCCTCTTCGTCTTCCCAATCGTACTTCTTCTCCACCCTTCCAATCTTTCGGTAGTAATAAGCAAGCATCACACCAGTAATCCCCCCCAACAAATGCGATTCCCAGCTAACACCCCCGTAAATGGGAAGCACGCCCCAAATCATTCCACCATATTGGAAAACAACCAAAAGGGACAAGGCGATGAGCCGAAAGTTTTTACGTAAAAAACCACTTACCAATACAAAGGCAGCAAAACTGTACACCACACCACTTGCCCCAATGTGAAAGGACGGACGAGCGAAGGCCCAAACCCAAAGTCCTGTTATGAGAATACTCAAGAGGTAAATGCGCAGGGCTACCTTCCTGTAGAAATAATAGATCCCCAATCCGAGAAGAAGCATCGGAAGGCTATTGTTCATCAAATGCCCCCAATCTCCATGAATGAAGGGAGCTGTGAGAATCCCTTTTAAACCTTCAATAGTGCGCGGGTTGATGCCATACTTGGCAAAGTCTAAACTCAGGAGAAATTCGATCAAGAAAACAAGCCACATAAATGCCACGAAGGCAAATGGGATGCGCACTGTTTGTTTAAAGCTTGGAGGATTGCTCATCTTATTTCGTCAAACAAAGGGCTGTTCAAAAAGAAGCAGCTTACATGAAGTAAAACTACTGCTTAGTCCTTAAGTTCGGTTTCCCAATTCAGGACAAAGCACTATGAATGTACATTTCATTGCCATTGGAGGCGCAGCGATGCACAATTTGGCCATAGCTCTTCATCAAAATGGTGATCAGGTTAGCGGCTCAGACTCTGAGATTTTCGAACCATCAAGAGAACGACTAAAATCAAACGGACTGCTTCCTGATTCCATCGAATGGAAAGCCGAACACATTCATGACGGATTGGACGCGGTAATATTAGGCATGAAGGCCAAAGCTGACAATCCTGAGTTGCTAAGAGCGCAAGAACTTGGCATTCCAATCTTCTCTTATCCAGAGTTCCTCTTCAAACAAGCAAAAAACAAACGTCGGATTGTCATTGCTGGAAGTCACGGGAAAACTACCATCACATCCATTATTCTGCACGTCTGCAGGAAGGCGAAGCTCGAAGTAGACTATATGGTAGGAGCCCAGTTGGAAGGTTATGAAACCATGGTTCAGATCAGCAATGCCGACACCATCATTCTTGAAGGCGATGAATACCTCTCCTCTCCGCTCGACCTGCGTTCGAAGTTTATACACTATCGACCTCATTTGGCTCTGCTTTCTGGAATTGCATGGGATCACATCAATGTATTCCCAACCTACCAAGAGTACTTAGCCTGTTTTGAAGAATTGTTGAAGGTGATTGAACCAAATGGAAAGCTCATCTATTGTGAAGAAGATGAGGAAGTGAACAACCTTGTCCAGCGTGATGGTTCCACCTTAAGAACACAAGCATATAAAACTCCGAATTACTCCGTTTCAAACGGACATTACACCGTAGATGGAGAACACCAGCTTGCTTTGGTTGGGAAACACAATATGCAAAACTTGGAAGCTGCATGCGCCGTTTGCATGGAGCTAGGCTTGAGTAGAAACGATTTCTACAAAGTAGTTGCTGACTTTGAAGGCGCTTCTAGAAGACTCGAACTCTTCCACAGCTCTGATCAACGTTTGATCTATCGAGACTTTGCCCATTCTCCTTCCAAGCTTAAGGCTACCGTAGAAGCCGTTAAAGAGCAGTATCCCGACCGAAACTTGATGGCCTGCATCGAATTGCATACATACAGCAGCTTGAACAAGTGTTTCTTACCAGAGTACGCACATAGCTTAGATCACGCCGACAAGGCAGTTGTATTCTACTCTCCTAAAACCATTGCGAACAAAGGTCTTGCGAGCATTAAGCCACAAGACATTATAGATGGCTTTGCTAAGGCAGACATCGAGGTGATTACGGATGCTTCCGAATTAAAAACGTGTTTTGAGAGATTTAACTCAAACGAAGGAAACATCTTACTGATGAGCTCCGGAAATTTTGGAGCTCTTGATCTGGAAACAATTTTCGACTGAGGCTACTGAGCTTCTTCTTCCGCCCGCATT
>CAXAIH010000235.1:0-3483 GCA_963968755.1 uncultured Flavobacteriales bacterium | reverse complement strand
ATCAGGCTTTTTCCGAATGATATTAGTCAAGATGTGGCCTACCTACAAGTTTCCTTTCCACGAAAAACTGGATACCTTCTTCAAGCGAACTGGTTGCTTTTATTGATGTCAATAGGTTTTATGATAGCCTTGGCCTACACCTATTTCTTAGCTGTGAGCACCATTATCCGACAGAGAAACCTCTCGGTCATCAGAAATGATTTCATCAACAATATGACCCACGAATTAAAGACGCCCATTTCCACCATATCGCTGGCGATCGAGTTTTTGAAAGATGCGGGAACGGAAGATCAGAGCATTACAAAGCGGTACATAAACATGATCGGCGACGAGAACAAGCGTCTCGCTCAGCAAGTTGAAAAAGTTCTTCAGAGCGCCATTTGGGGTACTGGCGATTTCCAATTGAAGCTTGAGGGGATTGATCTAAACGCACTGCTCAGAGATGTGTACGACAAGTTTGAAATCAAGGCGCGTCAAAAGAATGCGAAATTCAAATTCACATCCGACTCCGGCGGAAGCATCGAGGGAGATCGTGTTCACCTTTCTAATATGGTGTTTAACCTGCTGGACAATGCTCTTAAATACAGCAAGGAGAACCCGAGCATTCAGATGAGTTTTTACTCCACGGATGGGAATTATGTGATTTGCGTACAGGACAGTGGAATTGGTATTTCTCCTGAAAATCAAAAAAAGATCTTCGATAAAATGTACCGTGTTCCTGCTGGAAACGTTCATGACGTTAAAGGCTTCGGACTTGGGTTGAGCTACGTTAAAATAATTGCAGAACGACATGGAGGATATGTGACCGTGAACAGTCATATTGGCCGAGGAAGCACCTTCGAAATTCACTTACCACAACAAGCAACTTAAATAGTATGAAATCACCAAAAATTCTACTCGTAGAGGACGACCCAAATTTGGGTACCATCTTGAACGAATACTTGAACGCAAAAAGCTTCATCAGCACGCTTTGTAAAGATGGAAAAGAGGGATACGAAACCTTTCTTCAGCAGGACTTCGACATTTGTATTCTTGATGTGATGATGCCCATTAAAGATGGCTTCACTTTGGCGAAGGAAATCAGAAGGGTTAACCACGAGATTCCCATTGTTTTTCTTACCGCAAAAGCCATGAAGGAAGACAAAATTGAAGGCTTTAAACTAGGTGGAGATGACTACCTAACGAAGCCTTTCAGCATGGAAGAACTCTTGCTTCGAGTTCAGGCAATTCTCAAGCGAACTCATATGGTTACCATAGAGAAACAGAAAGAAGAATTTGATTTTGGCCAGTTTCATTTTGACCACTTAAATCAAACCCTGAGCATAGGAGGTGAAGAAAAACGACTGACTTCAAAGGAGAATGATCTCCTAAGATTGCTTTGTGTTCATCTGAACGACGTACTTGAAAGGTCGATTGCTTTGAAGAAAATATGGGGCGACGATTCCTATTTCAATTCAAGAAGCATGGATGTATACATAACCAAACTTCGTAAGTATTTGAAAAAGGATAAAAAAGTGCAGTTGATTAACGTGCACGGAAAAGGCTTCAAATTGGTTGTAAACGACTAGAGGTCTTGTTCTCTATTGGAAAGCCTGAAGAAGACCATGCACCAAATCCGTCAAGGATGTTGTACACCTTAGGGAAATCTTTTTTAGCAAGCATTTCACTTGCTTTAGTACTTCGTCCTCCGGCAGCGCAATACACGAAAATTTCTTTTTTCTGATCTAGGTTTTCGGCTGCTTCAGAGAAGTTTTCGTAAAAGTTGATTTCCAGCGCTCCACTAATTTTTCCTCGAGCGATTTCAGCCGGGGTGCGAACGTCTAGTATGATGTAACTCCCCTCTTCACGGGTATCCATCTGCTTTTTCAATTCCGCTATTGTAATGTCTATAAAGCTTCCGGTTTCTTGCTTTTCAACGTTCTGTTTCCCAAGACTTGCCGAATCGGCTGAGTCTTTCGCGTCTTGTGGTGTATTTGTGCAGGCCATCAAACTGAGGCCAAGGATAACCGCTAAGGTTCTCATATCTATACTTCTACCGGTCCTCTCCAATCTAAAATTCCTCCTTCGAGGTTAACAATGCGGGTTGTAACACCAATGTGCTTCAATACTAAACAGGCGTTCGCGCTCCTTGCCCCACTGCGGCAGTACATGAAGAAATCCTTGCTTTTGTCAAGGGCTTTTATTTGATCCTCAAAGCCAGCACCCATTATGTCAATATTTAATGAACCGGCCAGGTGACCTTGATCGTATTCACTTTCAGTTCGAACATCGATCAACACAGCGTTGGCATCTTCATTCAATGCTTTCTCAAATTCTACAGACCAAAGTTGTTCGTACATATCTTAGAATTATAAGTTGCAAATTTAGTTTAGAAGAAATGTAAATGAATGGAAAGTCGTTAAATCGCCTATTTTTTGGAACTTTGGTAACAGAGCAGTGAGCATCTATTCCCGAAAACAGAACTGGAAAATTGTTTTAGGCCTTTTAGCCTTGGTTATTGTTGTGGCCGCACTTTTCTATTCGAATTCCATCGTAGAGAAGATTTCTCAGGAAGAACGTCAGAAGGTTAAGCTCTGGTCAGAAGCCATTCAGCGGAAAGCCCGCCTCGTAAAGTATACCGACGAGCTCTTCACCAAACTAAGGCTCGAGGAGCGAAAGAAAGTAGAGTTATGGGTAGAGGCAATCAAGCGACTCGCCCAGACGGACCTTTCCACTGATTTCACCTTGCTCTCACGGATTGTTCAAGACAATACTACAGTCCCGGTCATTTTAACGGATGAAGACCGCAAGATCATTGCTCACAGAAATCTTGATTCCAGTATTCTTGGTAATGAGGCCCTTATGCAAGCTGAAGTGGATCGAATGATTTCCATGTATGAGCCCATTGAGATTAAGTATTACGCCGATCAAAAGAACTACTTGTACTACAGGGATTCCAAGCTGTTCAGTGAGCTACAACAAACCCTCATCGACCTTCAGAAGTCCTTTATCTCCGAAGTAGTGAAAAATTCGGCGAGCGTCCCAGTTGTCTATACAGATCAACAAAAAACGAAGGTCATCGAGTTCAGCAATGTTGATTCAACACAATTTCAAAATGCCGAGCTTCTGAGTTCCTTGCTCGCTGAAATGGCTGAGGAGAATGTCCCCATCGAAGTGGAACTCCATGCTGGTCAAAGCAATTACATTTTTTACAGAGATTCATGGATTCTCACGCAGCTCAAGTACTTCCCTTATGTGCAGGTTTTTGTGGTCGGGCTTTTTATGATTATTGCCTACTTACTCTTCAGCACGGCTCGAAAGGCAGAGCAAAATCAAGTATGGGTTGGTATGGCGAAAGAGACTGCGCATCAGTTGGGTACTCCACTTTCTTCGCTGATGGCTTGGCGTGAGTTGGCGAGCGACGAACTTAAGAACGAGACTCTGATGAAGGAGTTGGAAAAGGATATACAACGCTTTGAGACGATCACCGAGCGTTTCTCTAAA
>CAXAIH010000234.1:0-3500 GCA_963968755.1 uncultured Flavobacteriales bacterium | reverse complement strand
ATCTACAACATCGGAGCTTATCAGGTACAGCAAGATGGCTTTGAATTGGATATATGGTACCTAGATCAGAATCTAGGTGTCGACATCAATTACATTCCTGAAGATGGCTTGAACAAGCAGAGCTTGGTGCAATTGCTTGGTTTGGATAAGCTGAATCGAAATCAAAAGGCGACGCCAGATGGTATCTTCGACTATATTGACGGCTTCACGATTGTACCAAGGAATGGACGCGTTATT
Source organism: uncultured Flavobacteriales bacterium (assembly GCA_963968755.1). Taxonomy (GTDB): domain Bacteria; phylum Bacteroidota; class Bacteroidia; order Flavobacteriales_G; family Salibacteraceae; genus UBA4419. Next base: position 3,263 of record CAXAIH010000234.1, on the reverse strand, counting down.
TTGCCCTGGCTGGAACCGTTTGGGAAAGGACTTCGCGAGGTCATTCCTGATCCGATTATCGCCGAGCAATATGCCTTCGATTCATTGTATACAAGAACACCTACAGAGGCGAAGGTCATGTTCCCATCCAAGAATCGCTTCTCGATAAAAGGAGAATACAAATCCAGTTCAAGCAATGAGATCTCTCTCAACGCGATCAATGTCCCTGAGGGTTCTGTAAGCGTGACAGCAGGAGGTAGAGTGCTGACCGAGAATGTGGATTATCAAGTCGACTACAAATTAGGACGGGTGAGAATCATAAACCAAGGCTTAATCGATTCGAACACGCCGGTGGATGTTTCTTTAGAAAGCAATGAGCTGTTTGCTCAACAGCAAAGGAATATGGTTGGTGCACGCTTCGACTATAAAGTAAATCGCGACCTACTCATTGGTGGAACCTTCTTGAGACTTTCAGAGAAGCCGATTACCCAAAAGATTGATTTTGGAAATGAACCTGTTACGAACATGGTTTGGGGTGTGGATGGTAATTACAAAGCGGATATTCCTGTAATCACGAAACTAATCGACAAGCTCCCCTTCATTGATACCAAAGAGAAGTCGAGTATAAAAGTATCCGGTGAATTTGCGCATTTGATTCCTGGTCATTCAAGAGCGATAGGCCGAAATGGGAATTCCTTTATCGACGACTTTGAAGGAAGCCAATCCTTCATTGATATGAAGAGCATCACCAATTGGAAACTTGCAGCTACGCCTCAAGGTCAGAAAGACAAATTTCCTGAAGGAGAGAATTTTAATTCCCTTGACAACGGCTTCAACCGAGCTCTTATTAACTGGCGTGTTGTAGATCCGCTTTTTTATCAAGGAAGTGCGCCAGATCACATCCGCGACGACCCCACTATGCTCGATGATCACCGCATGAGAATCATTTACCAGCAGGAGGTTTTCCCGAATCGAAATCAAGATCAATTCACCCAAAATAACATCTCCGTTCTAGATGTTACCTACTATCCGAATGAACGTGGCCCTTATAACTATGACGTAGATGATCTTCAAGAAGACGGAAGTCTGAGCAATCCACGAGAGAAATGGGGAGGCATCACGCGACGTGTTGACCAGAATGATTTTGAAGCAGCCAACATCGAGTTTCTGCAGTTCTGGGTGATGGACCCATTCAACAGCGACGCCGACCCAGATCAGAATCATACAGGAGGAGATTTGTTCATCAACTTAGGGAATATCTCAGAAGATGTGATGTACGATGGCCAAAATCTTTATGAGCAAGATTTACCTAACAATCAAGCCGAGGCCGCTGAACTTCCTGATGATGTTTCCGCATGGGGAAGGGTAACTAGAGGCGTCCCACTTTCGCCAGGTTTTGACAATGACCCAGAGACAAGAACATACCAAGATGCGGGGATGGATGGCCTTGCTGACGCCCAAGAAAGACTCTTTTTTCAAGATTACCTCGACGCAATAGAGTCAAAACACGGAACTACTTCTCCTGCTTTTCAGCAAGTGCAAGGTGACCCTTCCAACGACAATTACAATTACTTCCGAGATGACGATTACGACAACCTCGAGTTCAACATTTTAGATCGATACAAGAAGTTCAATGGAACGGAGGGTAATTCGACTACACGAGAGCAATATGAGACACAAAACCAAGCTGGCTTTCCCACTTCAGCGACTACCCAACCGGACAAGGAGGACTTGAATGCCGATAATGTCGTGAACAATGTGGAAGGCTACTACCAATATCGTATTCGGGTTAACAGGAATGATTTTAACCCTGCAAACGTTGGTCGTAATTTCATTACGAATGTTATCCGACATGATGAAGAGGCCGCCGATGGAACCATCAAATCCGTCAATTGGTACCAGATCAAAATTCCACTAAAAGGAGAAGATCGCGAGCGGATAGGAAACATCACAGACTTCAGAAGCATTCGATTTATGCGGATGTATCTAACTGGATTCGACGAAGAGGTACATATGCGCTTTGCACGTTTGGAATTCATCCGAGGTGAATGGCGACGTTTCTTGGAAGAACTCGATGATAATTCAGAGGGTTTTGCGAAAGACGATAAAACTGTCTTCAATATTCGGGCGGTTAGCATTGAAGAAAACGGAACCAAACAGCCCGTTAACTATGTAATTCCGCCGAATGTGGTTCGCGAGGTAAACGTGAACACGGCTAATCTGCAGCAGATAAATGAGCAGGCCATGTCCATCGAAGTGTGCGACCTTCAAGATGGTTTTGCGGAGGCAGCCTACCGAAATGTGTTTTACGACATGCGCTTGTTTAAGCGCTTGAAGATGTATGTGCACGCCGAAGCGCTTCCCGGTCAGAATGACCTAGAAAATGGGGACCTCAATGTCTTCGTTCGGATTGGAACCGATTTTACGGACAACTATTACGAGTATGAAGTTCCCTTGCAGGTGACGGATCCCGGATTTTATCTCAACGATTTTGAAGCTGACAGATATGCCGTATGGCCAATTGAGAATCAGCTCAATGTTCCACTTTCTGAGTTAAGGGGTTTGAAAATACAGCGTGATCGAGACCTGTTCGAAAACCCGAATGCACTCTTGAAGCGAAAGCGATACGGGGGTCGAATCGGATTGGGGAATGCCTACGTTGTGGGTTCTCCGAACCTTGGGGAAGTGAAGGTAATTATGATCGGTGTTCGAAATCCGAGGGCAGATGCTGATGTTACTGGAAACGATGATGGCTTTTCAAAATGTGCTGAGATTTGGGTGAACGAAATGCGCCTCAACGACTTTGACGACCAACAAGGTTGGGCAGCATTGGGTAGGGTAAATGCGAAGTTGGCCGATTTGGCTTTGGTGAGTTTATCAGGAAGAATTAGCACCCCTGGCTTTGGAAGTCTCGAACAGAAAATCAACGAGCGGCAAAAGGAAACCAAGAAGAATTTTGACGCTTCCAGTACGGTTCAATTGGGTAAGTTTTTTCCTGAAAAGAGTGGAATCCAGTTGCCCATGTACGTGGGTTATTCAGAGGATATTCAAGATCCCCAATTTTCTCCTTTGGCAGAGGATGTTCCTTTCGAGGAATACGTTCAAGCTTGGGACACAAGGGGTGAACGCGATAGTGTGAAGCGGGCCATTCAAGATAAAACGATACGGAAGAGCATCAATTTTACCAACGTGAAGAAGGTGAGAAAGAAGGCAGGAGGGAAGCCTGGAGCTCCGGGAAAGGACAATGCGAAAGAAGGGGAGAAGAAAAAGAAACCCATGCCATA
>CAXAIH010000233.1:0-3506 GCA_963968755.1 uncultured Flavobacteriales bacterium | reverse complement strand
TTGCCTGTTGGCATCCGAAAAGGTGAAATCGACGGTGTTCCCATCGACAATGAGTTCAAAGTCTACAAAAACGTGGATACCGTAACGCTCTACCTAAACCCGGGCCACCAAGTCCAGTATTACGACTACATTCTTTCTCAAAAACCCAAGCGCATCATCTTCAATCCTGGAACGGAGAATGACGAGCTTGTAGCTCTAGCGCAAAAGCAGGGTATTGAGACGGTTGAAGCGTGTACACTAGTTATGCTAGCGACTGGGGAGTTTGCTTATTAAAAAAGCTGCTAGCTTCTAGTCTCAGCTTCGAGATTATTAAAATCAAAAATTCTTTGAGTCCCTGAGCTTGTCGAAGGGCGGGTGCTGAGACAGGCTCATTTTTTGTCTTGCCAGACGGGTTGTTGACCTCAGGCAGGTCGGGCCCTTCCTTTTTCTGCGCCAAAAGGAAGCAAAGACGCTTGGGTAGGAAATTGAATCTTTAAAACAAGCTTCCTTCAGCCTGCCAAATCCCAAGTGCTGGATTTGTCTTCGGCTTCAGTCATTGTTTTCTACGCTTCATTTTCCAAATGCCCTTTTTGTATTCCTGCATTAAATTACCAAAGCTTAAGCCAAGGTCAGAAGTTCACTTCAAAAATCTTAAATATTCATTCTTTAATCTTCAATAGAACGGGCCGGTAGCAGCGATACTAGGAAATGGGATTTGGGAGAGGGAGTGAACAATTGTCGATTTACCCATCTTACGTTCACCCCAACAACTCCTTCACCCAGCCTTCATACTCCTCAAAGTTTTGAAGATCCCCGTGTACTCCCCCTTGGACGGCAGTGAGCTGCACGTTTTCGGAAAGGGAGGATAGACGAATGCTGCTTTCGAATGGGACGAGGGTGTCCTTGGTGCCGTGAATGAGGTGCACAGGACATTGAACATCGCCGATGATTTTGTTGGTGGCGAACTTGTACTTCAGCATCATACGCGCCGGCAAAAAAGGATAGTGGAAGTGCACCACGTCATTGAAATTGTAGTATGGCGTTATGAGCAAGAGTTTCTTCGGTACGGCGCTCATGGCTAGGCGCGTGGCAATTCCGGAGCCTAAGGATTGCCCAACAAATATCAATTCCTGACCCGCATAACGCTCGGCCATTATCTCATGCACAAACTCGGCATCCTTGTGAACGCTCAATTCCGTGCGGTGCTTTCCTGTGCTTTTGCCGTATCCGCGGTAGTCGTAGATAAAACAATCCCAGCCGTTTTTTATGATTTCTTCAGCGGCATAACCCCAAGTGGCGTTGCTTCCGCTGTGTCCATGAAAGAAGATCACCAAGCCTTTCGAATCTTTCGCTTTGAAGAGAACGGCATTCAGTCGAACGCCTTTACGAGGTTCAAAGAAGAGCTCTTCAAAAGGCGACTTAAACTCGAACTGGTAATCCTCCGGAACTTCCTCTGCCTGAAAGATGAGGCGTTCTTGGAAGAAGAAGAGCAGGAACAAGACAACCACCGTCAGCAGCAGAGCGCTGAGTACTACAATGAATATGATCCAGGCAGAAGACACGGATGCAAAGTTAGTGGAACACTTAGGACTTGAGTCGGGTTGGAAGTCATTTCTATGTTAAGGGGCTTTTGAGCTCTATGATTTAAGCCACAAGCCACAAGCTGCAAGTTCACTTTCCAAATGGCCTTTTTGGAGTTATACTAAAGCCACTTCAAAAATCTTCGATATTCAATCTTCAATCAACTGCCCTGAGTGTCATGGTGAGCGTTGTGCTGAGCTTTCTCTTCCGGCGAAGCTCCAGCGAAGGTGCAGTCGAAGCACGGTCGAAACATAAACGATGGGCTTACTTCAGCTGATTGATCCTAATAATCTCAATCCTCCGCTCCTTCGCGGCAGTAAGCCCATAAACCGATCGACGGTGATCGTCGCGGTCGTCGGAGATGTACTGACCGGCTGTGGTTTCGCCAAAGGGTTCTTCCTTGAGAATAAGTTGGGCTTTGCCTTCAGCGGCGCTGAGGTATTGCATGAAAAAGCCTGAGTTGTAGCGCTCGAAGTAATTCACCAAAGACATAATCCGCCGCTCGGTGAGGTTGTGGTTGTAGTCGGACCTGGCGAGGGGTGAGGCGTAACCTTTGATTGTCAACTCTATCTGATGCCCGCTTGTGAGCTGGTGTTTCAACATCTCCATCACCTGATCCAATTTGTTGATACCGCCCTGCACATTCTCGATGAAGAAGCGCCGTGTTTCTTCCGCCATCGAATCGGCTTCGTGGTGTTTTGCAATATGACGATTGGCACTCACATATTCTTCAATCTGATTATGGTAGTCGCCAAAGGCCTCTTTGTAGCTGAGGTCGGTGGTGGTAGACCATGAGCGTGGGTTCGGCTGATCGTTGTGGAAATACAAACTCAAGGGAAGCAGGTCTTGAACCACTTCCATTTCTTCTTCCAATTTCTCCTCCGCTATAACCACCGGATCTGGTTCTTTCACCACTTCTTCTTTCACCTCGGGAGGAAGCTCCGTTGCCATGTAGATGTCGTTGCAACAAGTTTGTCCTTTCAGGCTAATACTGCCCTTTCGGTTTGATGTCAAGAAGGAAAGGCCTTGCTCCGAGAAGCGTTTGAAGTACATGTCGTTGGCGGAGGTATTGATGCCATGTCCCATGTTTTTTGGCTTGTACAGAGAGTTTAGCGTGCCTTTGGTCATGAAGACATCAAAACCACCATAACCTTGATGCCAGTCGCTCGAGAAGAACAGATGGTTGCTGTCTTCCAACCAAAACGGACAAATCTCATCGCCGGGCGTATTTACATTCTTGCCCATATTTCGGGGCTTGGAGAAGGCCTTGCGCCGGGTGTCGTAAGTGCTGTACCAAATATCCATACCACCGCGTCCGCGCAAACGGTCGGAGCTAAAGAAGAGAATTTCCTTGCCTTTAATCGTAACCGCTTGAGCTTGGGTATTGTTGCTGCCTGGCTCATTCACCATGCTGTTCAGCGGCTCTGCATTTTGCCAAGAACCATCTTCATTGAGTTCCGCTTTCCAAATGCGGCAATTGAATTCATCGTCGCACAAGCTGTAGTACATGCGCTTGACATCCGGACTTGGACAAGCATTCCCGAAGTTAAAATGATCTGGATTCAGAACGCTGTCGAAGGCTACAATCTCCTCCCAGGCCGAATCTTTCCAAAGGGCTTTGTACAGCCAAATCTTTTGGTCTTCGTCTTCCTTGTGCAGCACTTGGCCTTTACTTTCTTTCTTGAAGCGAAGCGAGGTGAAGAGTAGGGAACGGTCCTTCATCAAATACGGACTGAATTCTGAATACTCAGTGCATACCGCGTCCTTTACATTTTCAAGCTCAAAGCGCGAACTGTCTGTTAGGTTTGACATTGCCCATCTGCAGGAAACCGCTTCTTGCTTGGCTTTCTGCACGAAGAAGCTAGTGCGGTTCGGGTAGTTCTGGTAGAAATCGTCGAAGTTAACGAAGGCCTTGCGGTAATGACCGTTGTGTTTCTGCATGGTGG
>CAXAIH010000232.1:0-3516 GCA_963968755.1 uncultured Flavobacteriales bacterium | reverse complement strand
CGAGCTTCCACATAGTAGCACATTTTCGAACCTTGTTGTTGAAATTCACCAAGATCATCTTCTATAACAAAGAGATCTCTTGGACCTTTAAATATTGCTGTTGATGTGTTCTCATCGTTTATCGATCGAAACAATTCATAGTGACCAACACCATTCCCGTAGGCCAACCAATCCGTATATTCAGTCCAATTCAAAGTGTTGTTAAAGTTGTACTTATCTGGGTCTAACTTTAGGTGTAGTGTACGTCCGAAATTCGAGCTGAACAGGGTCTGATCACAATCATCAATTGCATCAATTCTGTATGTATACTCGTGCATGCCTGGATAAGCAGTGCTGTCCGTATATTCGATTAACCAATCGTCGTCGCCTAAAATCACCGTATCAATTGTCTCAAAAGGACCTTCTACGGTCAAACTTCTTCTGATGGCATAATGTACGACAATACCGAGAGGAAGTGAACTATCCACATAGCATGAAAGGTCTACATGGTTCTCATCTGTTACACTAACCTTATTTAGATACTGGTAGGATGGATAGGTTAAATTGGGGAAGGTGACACAAACCAAATCCGACTGTGAACTAGAGAGCTGAACTCCCGAGCCATTGGCCTTAACGATGAAGCAATATATTTTAGTCGCATCAATCCCTGCATGCTCAAACGTTCGCTGATTTTGATCTGTCGTACCTAGAAGTGTGTAAGGACCACCAGCTTCTGAGACTAAAATGGTGTAACCAGTAATCACATTCCATCCTTTGTAGGCACTCCAACTGAGAGTTATACTTCGCTCACATAGATCCCTTGAGAAACTCAGGTTCATAGTTTCATGCTCCCGAATGCCTGGCGTGACATTTCCGCAAGAATCGACGGCGGCAATTTCGTAGGCAAGGCTTTGATTGAAGTAGTCGAGCCCAGTTTCGTTGTCGATATAGACATTTGTCAAGCGACCGCTGACCGTATCTAAGGGCGTCGTAGGGTTCAGCCTTGTGATTGTATATCCAGTTACATCAGGTGAACTGCTTGGCTTCCAAGAAATAGAAATGGTTCCTGTCACGTTATCAATGCTTACGCTATCAATTTTTGGAGCTACCGGAGGGGTGACATCAAGCAAATTCTCTTTCGCAACTGTGGAAACAGAATAACAGGCAATTTGATCTTGAACTCGAACGCGGTAATAAACGGTGTCGTTACAACGTGAAACGGAATCTGCATAGCTTTCACTCCCGAATGCCTGAGCACCGAGGTTTGCCCACATTCCGAGCCCAATTCTTCTTTGAATCTCATAGCCACCATTACTAGGAATAAGCGGAGTATGAATTGGGTTCCAGTTCAACTGACCTGAATAATCAGCTTGCCAAAGCGTCAAGTTTAAACGCATTGGAGTTAGGGTATCGGAGGAAGCACTGTTCTGCTGCGTTCCGTCGTTGAATACCGTTTGAACGTAGTAATAGTGCGTCGTTAGGTTATTTACTGTAGCAGCTGGGTGGTTGTAGGAGGCGGTCGCAAAACTCGTAATACTTGCAATCAAGGTGAATGGTCCAGCTGGTGTGGTGGCTTCGAAAATCTGGTATTCGACAAATTCGGCTGGATTCCCGATTGGTGGAAACCAAGATATGGTGACGCCATTGCTGCTATCAACACTGATGCAGCGCATAGTCGGCGGATCGAGAGCGGCCCGGAGGCTAAGCGCAAAAAGAAGAATGATTAAGGTTCCTACTAGCTTCTTCACAATTCAGAAACGAATGAAGTTGTGCAAAAGTATGAATTGTGACCTATGACTTCGAACAGATTGTCTGTTTGTCTCTAGACCGAAATGGTGCTCCTAAAATTTAAAACGTCTTGAACTCAAACTTTTTGCAGCCGCTCGATACTCATTGAGTATATTCTCAACTATCTCCGCAGCTGGAAGAATTTCTTTGAGGCTTGAAGAAATCTGGCCAATTTCCAGTTCGCCTTCTTTCAAATCCCCTTCAAACATCCCTTTCTTGGCCCTTCCTCGCCCTAGAAGGGTTTTCAATTCAACAACAGTCGCTTCATCGGCATAGGCAGACTGAACTTTTTGGAAAAACTCATTTTTCAATAAACGCACTGGGGTAAGCTCCTTCAAGGTTAACTCCGTATGCCCTTCTCCAGCATTAATAACTGCGTTTTTGAAGTTTAAATGTGCGGAGGATTCATTCGAAGCTACAAAGCGACTACCGATTTGAACTGCATCTGCGCCTAATACCATCGCTGCCAGCATAGCCTCTCCAGTGGCAATACCACCAGCGGCAATCAAAGGAATGTCAATTGCTTTGGCTACTTGAGGAATGAGTACTAGGCTCGTCGTTTCTTCCTTGCCATTATGCCCTCCGGCCTCAAAACCTTCAGCGACAACTGCATCTACTCCTGCCTCCTGTGACTTTAGGGCGAACTTTAAGCTAGAAACTACATGAACAACCTTAATCCCCTTGGACTTCAAGTAGGAGGTGTAAGTTTTCGGATTTCCCGCAGAGGTGAATACAATTGGAACTTTTTCGGCTACGATGTTCTCAATATGTTTTTCGATATCAGGATACAAGAGTGGTAAGTTCACCGCAAAAGGTTTCTCGGTGGCCAACTTCATCTTTTGCAGGTGCTCTTTCAAAACATCTGGGTACATGGACCCAGCTCCAATGATCCCGAGACCACCAGCCTTTGAAACTGCTGATGCCAGCTGCCAGGGCGAACACCAGATCATTCCGGCCTGTATGATTGGAAACTTAATTCCAAATAAGTGTGTAATTCTATTCATGGCTTTCCCTCCGACAACAAAATTGGCGATTTTCTGGAATAAAAAAATGTACTTTTGACGTTTGTATGGTGTGAATGAGAATCGCTAAGACTCTTTTCCTTGTTAGTTTATTATTCCTTGCAACTGGATTGAAAGCACAGTACGTCTGGGATTTTGGCGCGAAAATAGGTGCCACTAATTACTTGGGCGACATTGGCGGAGGAGCGGGTACAGCGCGTCCCTTTATATATGATATGAAGTTGGAGCAAACCAAATTTTCCCTTGGAGCTTCAGCCCGCTACTTTTTCGGAAACAAGACAGCAGTAGCACTTCACTTCACCCATGTGCGTTTAAAAGGAGAAGATGCTCTAAGTGAGAACCCTGAGCGTTACTCAAGAAATTTGAGCTTCCGAAATGACGTTCTTGAGCTCAGTACAAGACTTGAGTATTATTTCATCGAAATCAATGATGTTGGACGTACGTGGCGCTATAAACTAAGCTTCAGCATGTTCCTTTGGGGAGGCGTTGGAGCCTTTTACAACAATCCGAAAGGATATTACGAAGGTGAATGGGTAGCACTTCGTCCATTAGCTACCGAAGGAACAAATTATGGAGCTTTTGCGTTCTGCGCCCCTGCAGGAATTGGACTTCATTATAGATATAATAAAAGACACCTGATTGGCTTTGAAGCTGGCTGGAGATTTACTATGTCTGATTATATCGATGACGTGTCTGGCTTTTACGCCAATCCAGATGACTTCTCCAG